>ONXW01000011.1 GCA_900321915.1 uncultured Eubacteriales bacterium | reverse complement strand
GGCTCCTGCCCCGCTCATCACCGCTTCCACCTCTGCGCGGCTCGCCATAGTGGTATCTCCCGGTGTTGTCATCGCCAGTGCTCCGTGCGCTGCGCCGTAATTGACTGCCAGCTGCGGATCGCCGGTCTCCATCAGGCCGAACACAAGGCCGGATGCGAAGGAATCGCCGCCGCCGACGCGGTCCATGATCTCGAGTCCGTCGTACTGATTTGCTTTATAAATCTGTCCGTCCGCCCAGCAGATCGCGCTCCAGTCATTCACTGTCGCGGTCTTCACGGTACGCAGCGTGGTCGCCACAACCTTGAAGGACGGATAAATCTCGGCTGCCTTGCCGATCATCTTGTTGTAGCCGTCCAGGTTCAGGGTCTTCAGATTCTCGTCGTTTCCTTCGATCTCAAGGCCAAGGCAAGCTGTGAAGTCCTCTTCGTTTCCGATCATGACATCAACATAATTTGCCACTTCTTTGTTGACCTGCTGTGCTTTCTCCTTGCCGCCGATGGCGCTCCACATGGAAGGACGATAGTTCAGGTCATAAGATACGATTGTGCCGTATTTCTTTGCGGTCTTAATGACTTCGATGACCGTCTCGCAGGACTGCTCGGAAAGAGCCGCATAGATTCCGCCGGTGTGAAGCCACCTTACGCCCTGGCGTCCAAACAGATCCTCAAGATCAAAGTCTTCCGGTTTTGCCTTGGAGATTGCAGTGTTTGCACGGTCGGAGCAGCCGATTGCGCCGCGGATACCGAAGCCTCTCTCGGTAAAGTTGATGCCGTTCCTGCAGATTCTTCCGATTCCGTCGGTCTTCATCCACTTGATGTACGAAGTGTCAACGCCGCCCTGAAGGATAAAGTCCTCCATCAGCTTTCCGACTTCGTTGTCCGCAAACGCGGTCAGGACTGCTGTTCTCATGCCGAAGCATCTGCGAAGTCCACGGACGACATTATACTCTCCGCCGCCTTCCCATGCGCGGAACGATCTCGCGGTGCGGATTCTTCCTTCGCCGGGATCCAGTCTCAGCATAACTTCACCAAGGCTCACTGCATCATATCTACATTCACTTGCCGGTCTTACATCCAGTTTCATCCTTCTTACCCCCTGATTTCCTTCACGATTGCCGCTGCTTCTGCCACCATCTCACGGATCTTGTCGAATTCGCCCTTTGCGATCAGATCCTTCTTCACCATCCAGCTTCCGCCGCAGGCGATGATGCGGTCATATTTGAGATAATCGCGCACATTCTTCTCGCTGATTCCGCCGGTCGGCATAAAGGTAACCTCGACAAGAGCAGCTGCGATCGCTTTGATCATGGTAAGTCCGCCTGACGGCTCGGCCGGGAAGAACTTGATGGTTTTCAGCCCAAGTGCCAGAGCCCCCTGGATCTCACTCGGTGTTACACACCCCGGCGTAACCGGAATGCCCTTTTCCAGACAATATTTCACGATTTCAGGATTAAAGCCTGGGCTTACGATAAACTTTGCGCCTGCATCAATCGCCCTGTCAACCTCATCCTTGGTCAGCACGGTGCCTGCGCCTACCAGCATATCCGGGAATTCCTTGCTCATCGTGCGGATCGCTTCCTCTGCAGCAGCTGTACGGAATGTCACCTCAGCGCAGGGAAGGCCGCCTTCAACGAGGGCTTTTCCAAGCGGAACTGCATCCTTTGCGTCGTCAAGGACAACAACAGGGATAATGCCGATTTTCTTGAACTGATCAATAATTGTGCTCATAATATATCTCTCCTTTTTATTTTTTATCTGATTCATAGTACGCCCTCAGCCGCAGAAGCTGCCGGACCGCCCGCTTTCTTTACTCCCAAATCATTACTTCAGGAAGTCCTCTCTTTTCGGGCTGAAAACATCCACCAGCTTTCCCGCCTCAAGGCAGGTTACCCCATGCACCGCATTTGGCGGCATATACACGCTGTCTCCTTTACTGACGACGTGGGTTTCTCCATCGATTGTGAAAGAGAAGCTTCCTTCTGCGATGTACGTGATCTGCTCATGCACGTGAGCGTGGAAATTGCCCTGCGCTCCTTTTTCGAAGCTGATCTCACACATCATGACGTTGTCGCTGTAGCAGAGAATCCTGCGTGTTACTCCCGGCTCGCAGGGAGTCGGGACTGCATCTTTGTTAAATCCGAACATTTTCAATCGTTCCTTCCCGGACACTGTTCAGTTATATCAGCCGGATATGCCTGCGTAAATATCTCACGGACTGTCCGGCTATCCTTCATCGAGGCTCAATCTGTACTGCTTCCGCTGAATCCTGTCGGACATTTCTTACGGCTGCTTCCCGATATAAGCCAGAATTCCTCCGTCAATATACAGAATGTGGCCATTGATAAAGTCCGATGCCTCGGAAGC
>ONXW01000168.1 GCA_900321915.1 uncultured Eubacteriales bacterium | reverse complement strand
TCCACCGGAAGCGGGAAGACCACCATCATCAACCTGCTGATGCGGTTCTATGACATCGACAGCGGCAAGATCACGCTGGACGGGGTAAATATCCGCGACATCAGCACGGAAGACCTCCGGGACAGCATCGGCATCGTCCTGCAGGATACGGTCCTCTTCACCGATACCGTCCGGAACAACCTGACCTACGCGGCGCCTGACATCCCGGAGGAGGAAATCCGGAAAGCCGCGGAGGACAGCCACTGCGCCGCCGCCATTGAGGCCCTTCCCGAGGGGTACGGCACGGAGCTTTCGGAATCCGGGGAGAATCTCTCCCAGGGCCAGCGGCAGCTCCTCGCCATCGCCCGCGCCTTCCTCTCCCGCCCTCGGATCCTTATCCTGGACGAGGCGACCTCCAACGTGGACACGCGCACGGAAAAATACATCCAGGACGCCATGTTCCGCCTGATGGAAGGGCGCACCAGCCTCATCATAGCGCACCGCCTCTCCACCATCCGGGACGCGGATACCATCGTCGTCATGGACCACGGCCACATCGTGGAGACCGGAACCCACGAGGAGCTCCTGGACAGGAAAGGCACCTACCACCGCCTGTATATGACCCAGTTTGCCGGCGCGGAGACCTGATGCTGTTTCCTTGTTCCCCCTTCCTTCCTGTGATAGAATAAAAAAAGGAGCCGGAGGCTCCCGGAGGGTTTATTATGCAGTTTTTCTCGTATTTCGTCACACGCGTGGTGGATGAATGGGGGACTACCACCTACCGCATGACATACATGGGCATGTATGCGATAGTCACCACGATAGTTATTCTTCTTCTGGCATCCAGTATCTTTTTCGGGTGGCGGAAACGTTTCGAGGTGATCCAGCTCGCTTTCTCTTCCATGACGGTCTCTTTAGCCTATATCGTTTCCGTTATCAGGCTGTACCGCTTTCCCATGGGCGGATCCGTCACTCTCTTCAGCATGCTTGTGCTTTCGCTGATCGGTTACTGGTACGGCCTGGGAGCCGGTATTCTCACGGGCATCTGCTACGGCCTGCTCCAGATGCTGCTGGACCCGTACCTGATGACGCCCGCCCAGGTCGTAACGGACTATGTTCTCGCTTTCGGGGCCCTGGGAATCTCGGGATTCTTTGCCGGTCCTTCCCGCCATAACCTGACACAGGCCTACATCGCCGCAGTGTGCGGGCGGTTTTTCTTTTCCGTCCTCTCCGGCTGCCTTTTCTTTTCGCAGTACGCGGAAGCGGCGGGATACAGCAGCCCCCTTTGTTATTCCATTGTCTACAACGGCACTTACCTGGGGGCGGAAGCGCTGATAGGCGTCCTTCTGATCCAGATTCCGATCGTAAAAAAGGCGCTCGATTTTCTCGAGCGCCATGCAAAAGAATAACTGTTATCTCAGCCCTCCGGCACCACGATCTTCCCGGCCACGGCGCAGCTTGCCGCCGTCCGCGGGGAAGCCAGGTAGATCTGTACCTTTGAGGTTCCCATCCTTCCGAGGAAATTCCGGTTGTTCGTGGCGACGACCACCTCGTCGTCGGTCAGGATACCGCCCGCGCGGCCGCAGCAGAGTCCGCAGGACGGATGGGTGATGATCGCCCCCGCCTCCGCGAGTATCTTAAGCGTCCCGTTCTCCAGGGCCTCCCGGTAAATCTTCCGGCTGGCCGGCGTCACGATAAGCTTCACGAAGGGCGCCTTTTTCTTTCCCTTCAGCACCTCCGCGGCAGCCTCCAGATCCTCCAGCCTTCCGTTGGTGCAGGATCCGATAAACACCTGGTCCACCGGTATCTCCGGCAGGTCGGCAATCTTGCGGATCTTATCCACCTGGGAGGGACATGCCATCACCGGAACAAAATCCTCCGCCCGGTATTCCATGACCCGGGCATATTCCGCGTCTTCATCCCCGTACAGGGTTTTCTGAAAATCATTAAGCTCTATCCCGCAGTATTCCGCGGTCTTCTCATCCGGCGCAAAAAGGCCGCACTTGGCCCCCGCCTCCACAGCCATGTT
>ONXW01000222.1 GCA_900321915.1 uncultured Eubacteriales bacterium | reverse complement strand
TGAGCTGGCGGGACGCGGCATAGAGATTGTGCCGGTCACCGGCAGGCCCCTGCACGGCCTGCCCGGTGCGGTGCGCTCCCTGCCCGGGGTACGCTACGCCATCACTTCCAACGGGGCCGTGACGATAGATCTTACGGAAAACCGTATACTCCGGAGTTTTTACGTGCGGCCGGAGACAGCGCTCGGCCTCCTCTCCGTGGCAAGACAGAGAAAGCTGATCTACGGGATATTTGACGGCGGCTACGGTTATTCCGATGAAGAAACCTACCGGAAGCTGGTTTCCCTCTTCCAGGGGAGGGCGTCCCTGCCCTATATCCTGGAGAGCCGGAGGCCTGCGGATGACATAGAAGCCTTCACGGCAAACCCGCCGAACGGGATTGAAAATATCTGGATTGTGACGGAAGACCGGGATGCGAGGGATGCCCTTTACGACCGGATACGGGCCGGGACAAGGCTCCGGGTCCTGCGGACAGCGGAGCGCGACGTAGAAGCTGTCCACGGGAGCGCCGACAAGGGGATGGCCCTGGAGCACCTGGGTATGATTCTGGGCATTCCGTCGGAGAACATCATGGCCTTCGGAGACAACGACAACGACAGGGGTATGCTGAAGCGGGCAGGTATCGGCGTGGCGATGGGCAACGCCCCGGAACGCATCAGGCAGGCGGCTGATTATATTACGGAGGACAACCAGAATGACGGTGTAGCCAGATTTCTGGAAAAATATTTCCATTCATAAGGGATGGAGCAGCAGAACTAAAAAAGAAAGGGATGGAAAAAATGGCTATGAACAACAGACCGGCAGGTCACGGTAAAAACGTCGGCAGCGGAACCGTCGATGTGCACAGGCGCGGCGACGGCCTCGGAACCGGCAAGGTCGGAAGCGGCAGTTATTCCGGCGGAAGCCCTTCTTCCGGAGGCGGCCCGCAGAGAAGCGGCGGCGGTGGACTGATGAAGCTCATCATTGCTGCCCTTGTGCTTCTTCTCGGCGGTGGCGGCGGCATGTCAATGCTCTCCCAGAACGGGTCCTCCCAGAGTACGCCCGTTCCCCAGCAGACGCAGAGCCCCTTCGCGGCCCAGCAGAACACGCAGCAGTCATCCCAGGGAACAAACTATTCTTCCCAGTACGGATTTGACATGGATATGCTGACGGGCCTGTTCGGGTCGGACAGCGCCTACGGCATGACCGGAAGCTCTTCCTCCTCCTGGAGCGGCCTGCAGGACAATACCGGGACACTGGATGAGAGCGTAGCGCCCGGATCCCGCAACAAATATACCAAGATCAAGGGAAACAACCAGGATACGGTTACCATCATGGTGTATATGTGCGGAACCGATCTGGAATCCCGCAGCAGCATGGCCACTTACGATCTGCAGGAGATGCAGAACGCAACCATCGGGGACAATGTCAACATCATCGTCTATACCGGCGGATGCAGATCCTGGAGAAACAACTTCATCAGCGAGAAGAGGAACCAGGTTTACCGGTTCTCCAGCAAGGGCCTGGAACGGCTTGTCGCCGATGACGGCGACCGCGTCATGACGGATCCCACCACCCTGACCAGGTTCATCAAGTTCTGCCAGACCAATTTCCCGGCAAACCGGAATGAGCTGATCTTCTGGGATCACGGCGGCGGTTCCATCACCGGGTACGGATATGATGAAAAGCACGCTTCCAGCGGCGCCATGAGCCTCGCCGGAATCAATACCGCCCTGAAGAACGCGGGAATGAAGTTTGATTTCATCGGATTTGACGCCTGCCTTATGGCGACTGCCGAAAACGCGCTGATGCTTTCCCAGTACGCGGATTACATGATCGCGTCCGAGGAGACGGAGCCCGGCGTGGGCTGGTATTACAGCAACTGGCTGACAGAGCTTTCCAGAAACACCTCCATGCCGACACTCCAGATCGGCAAGAAGATCGCCGACGATTTCGTTGCTGTCTGCGCGCAGAAATGCCGCGGCCAGGCCACCACGCTTTCCGTCGTCGATCTGGCGGAGCTTTCCAGGACCCTCCCCGACAGTCTTTCCGATTTCTCGCAGGAGGCCAGCAGCCTGATCGCGAGCAAGGATTACCAGACAATCTCCACCGCGAGAAACAACGCCCGCGAATTCGCGCGGTCTTCCAAGATCGACCAGGTAGACCTGGTGGATTTCGCCCAGAGGGTCGGGACCGACAGCGCGAAGAACCTGGCCGATACCCTGCTCGGGGCCATCAAGTATAACCGCACCTCCTCCAATATGCCGAACTCCTACGGGCTTTCCATTTATTTCCCGCAGAAGAACAAGAAGTATCTCTCCACCATGCTGAATACCTATGAGGCCATCGGCATGGATGAAGATTACGCCGACTGCGTGCGCGCCTTTGCGACCTACCAGGGCGCAGGACAGGCCGCGGGACAGTCCTATGGCGGCGCCACCTCGCCCTACGGCGGACTGAGCGGCCAGGGGTACGGATCTTCTGATGCTTCCATGGAACAGCTTCTGTCCCTGTTCCTCGGCGGTGGCGGCGTTTATGACCGCTCCATCAGCCCTGAGGATACCACAGAGTACATTACCAACAACCAGTTTGACGCCAACCAGCTGGTGTGGTCCGAGCAGTCTGACGGGACACACACGCTGCACCTGTCCGAGGACCAGTGGTCCAGGGTCAACCATCTGGACCTCAACACGTATTACGATGACGGGGAGGGATATATCGACCTGGGACTGGATGCCGTCTTCAGCTTCACGGAGGACGGGGACCTTATCGGAGAGACGGATGGTACAATCCTGACCTTCAACCGGCAGCCGGTTTCCTTCTATCACACCGAAACCATGCTGAATGAGGATGGTTCCTCCGTCATCACAGGTTATATTCCCGCATTCCTGAACGGTGAGAGAGTCAACCTGCTCATCACCTGGGATGGGGACAACTCTGTGCCTTACGTCTCCGGCGCGGTATTTGCCTATGCGGACGGTGAGACCGACGCGGTCGCGAAGTCCGTCACACAGACAGATTTCACCTTTGAAAAGGAAGATGTGGAAAAGGATCCGGCCGAGGACCTGAAAGAGGTTCCGGAAGCACCTGAATTTGCGCTGAAGGACGGCGACAGGCTTGAGTTTATCTGCGATTACTACTCCTACAGCGGCGAATACCAGGACAGCTACCTCCTGGGAGAGCCGACCGTCATTGACGGGGAGCCCGTGATCGAATACCTCCGGCCCTCCGGCGGCAGCCTGCGGCTGATGTACAAATTTACGGACCTCTATGAGAATGAATTCTGGACGCCGGCACTGGTGCAGTAACGGCATCCCGGCCAAAAAAAACACATGATAGGATTGGGAACTATGATCAACGTCGCCGCCATTATTGGCGGCGGCGTTATGGGATTGATTTTCGGAAAATTCCTGAAGGAGTCCTGGCAGACATCCATTACGAGGGTTGCGGGGGTCTGTACTCTTTTTATCGGCATGTCGGGAACTCTTTCCAGGATGATAACGGTATCCCCGGAAGGTACGCTCTCTGTCGGCGGCACCATGATGATGATTGTAAGCATGGTTCTGGGAACACTTGTGGGAGAGATCGCCGCGATAGAGGATAAATTTGAATCATTCGGGCTGTTTCTCAGGAACCGTACGGGAAATGCCGGCGACGCGGGCTTTATCAACGCATTCGTCACAGCGTCCCTCACGGTATGCATCGGAGCCATGGCCATCGTGGGATCCATCCAGGACGGGATTTACGGCGATTATTCCATCCTCGCCACCAAGGGGGTCCTGGATTTTATCATCATCGCCATCATGGCTTCGTCGCTGGGAAAAGGCGCGATTTTCTCCGCGGTCCCCGTCGGGCTCTGGCAGGGCGCGGTGACGCTGCTCGCCCGCGTTCTGGAACCCCTTATGACGGCTGCAGCGCTGGACAATATTTCCCTGGTGGGGAATATCATGATATTCTGTGTCGGCGTAAACCTTCTTTTCCCGCGAACGCTGCGGGTGGCAAACATGCTGCCGGGACTGATTTTTGCGGCGGCATTTGCCTGTTTCTGAAAGACAGGTCACAAGATATGATTTTTGTAACTGGCGGCAGGGCCCAGGGGAAAACGGATTTTGCCCTGGAACTCTGGAAAATGCTTCCGGCCGGGGAAAAGGCGGACCCGGTCATTGCGGACGGACGCACCTGCACCCGCAGGGAGGCGGAGAATTGCGGCATACTTATCCACCTGGAAGAGTATGTGCGCCGCGGCATGGAAGCCGGCAGGGACATGGCGGGGGAAGTCGGTGAACTCTGCCGGAACAGCGGAATATCCGTCATATGCGCGGATGAGGTGGGTCTCGGCATCGTTCCCGCCGATCCTTTGCTGCGCCGTTTCAGGGACGAGGCCGGAAGGTGTTCCAGGATTGCGGCAGCGCAGGCTGATGAAGTATACCGTGTGGTCTGCGGAATCCCGGCATGCCTGAAAAAGAGCGGGAGGTGACCGGATGCGGGAAGAAATTCTTTTTTCGCCTGCGGCACTGTTTGCCGGCTTTCTGCTCGACTGTATTTTCGGGGATCCGCACGGCATGCCGCATCCCGTACGTGCCATCGGGGCGCTCATCCGGACACTGGAGATACGTCTTCGCGCACTGTTTCCTGAAACACCTGCAGGAGAGCGGACAGCAGGTGTTTTTTTGGTTGTTATCACGACGCTTATGACAGGCGCCGCTGCATTCCTGTTCCTGTTCATTCCGGCGAAAGCGGCAGGTATCTTTGGCCGGAGTGCCCAAATGACGGCCCGGTTTCTTACAGAGAGCATAAGCATCTACTATATGCTTGCCATCCGGTCCCTGCGGGATGAAAGTGACCTTGTGAGGAAAGCCCTGCTCCTGGGAGATACGGAGGGGGCCAGGAAAGCCGTATCCATGATTGTGGGAAGGGATACGGATCGCCTGGACGAGGAGCAGATCGCGAAGGCCGCGGTTGAAACGGTAGCCGAAGGCACTTCGGACGGTGTTGTCTCCCCGCTTTTCTGGTACATGTTTTTCGGGCCTGCCGGAGGCTGGGTCTATAAAGCCGTCAATACCATGGATTCCATGGTGGGCTACCGCAATGAGCGGTACCTGCATTTCGGGCGCGCGGCTGCCAGGACGGACGATTTCGCGAATTACCTTTCCTCCCGCCTCGCGGCCCTGCTCATGATTGCGGCAGCATTCCTGACCGGTGAGGACGGAAAGGATGCCTTCCGCATCTGGCGCCGGGACAGACGGAACCACAAAAGCCCGAATTCCGCCCAGACAGAATCGGCCTGCGCCGGAGCCCTGGGAATCCGGCTGGCCGGGGACGCATGGTATTTCGGAAAAAAAGTTGAAAAGCCTTACATCGGGGATCCGAAAAGACGCTGCGAACCGGACGATATCCGGAGAGCCGGCAGGCTGATGACCGTGTCTTCCGTGCTGATGCTCATCCTGGCTGCCTTTGTCAGGAGCCTGCTGTCGGCCCTGACTGCCTGAATACGGATCCGGCAGCTGAGATAAAGGAGAGGAGGAAGAACCATGCGGATGGATCACGGCGGGGATATCTATGAAATGCCGGTCCGGCTGGACTTCTCCGTCAGCATAAGCCCTTCGGGGATGCCGGAGTCCCTGAAGAAGGCTGTCATCTCATCGTCGGGCGCATGGGAGCAATATCCAGATATCCGGCAGCGGAAGCTTAAGTCTTATGCCGCGCGCTGGTATGCCGGACACGGCACGCCCGTCCCGGAAGACTGGTTCCTGTTCGGAAACGGCGCCTCCGGCCTGCTGTATGCCCTCATGGCAGGACTCAAGCCGGCGAAGGTCCTGATTCCGGTCCCGTCCTTCGGGGAATACCGGGAAACGGCGGAAGCTGCGGGAGCGGAAGTCTGCCGTATCTCTCTTCCGGAAAGTTCGGACTTTTCCCTCCGGGGAGGACTGTCCGAAATTGAGAAGGCCCTGGAGGCCGGGGATATTGACCTCATGATACTGGGAAACCCGAACAATCCCACCGGCTCCTGCATTACGGCGCTGGAGGCGGAAAAGCTGGCGGATGCCTGCCGCAAAACGGGAACTGTTCTTGTGGCCGACGAATGCTTCGGGTGGTTTCTGCACAACCGGGAGCAGTATTCCATGCTTCCGTCCGTCCTGGCCCGTCCGGATTCCTTTTCCCATGTTATTATCCTGGAATCCCTTACAAAGATTTGCGCGATGCCGGGCATCCGGCTGGGTTACCTGATTGCGCCGGATTCCGGGATACGCGGAAGGATAAGGCATGTCATGCAGCCCTGGGCCGTCAGCGCGCCCGCGGAGGCTGCCGGATGTGAGGCTTTTTCAGGCTGCCTGGACATCTGCGCCCAAAATGCGCGAAGCATCCTTTCCCGTGAGCGGGGGCGGCTGTCGGATGCCCTGGAGGGACTGGGATGCCGGGTGATTCCGTCGGAGGTCAATTACATCCTGTTCCGGTGCGGCCCGGAATACGGGGATCTGAAAAAGAGGTGCCTTTCCCGCGGCATCCTGATCCGTTCCTGTTCTTCCTCTGACGGGCCGGGAGAAGGTTATTACAGAGTTGCGGTGAAGTCTCCGCAGGAAAATGATGAGCTGATCATGACACTGCGAAAAATAAACGGGGAGAAAAACTATGGCTAAAAAAATCATGATTCAGGGAACCATGAGCAATACGGGGAAAAGCTTTATCACTGCGGGCCTGTGCCGCATTTTCCGTCAGGACGGATATAAAACCGCGCCTTTTAAATCCCAGAATATGGCGCTGAATTCCTATATCACACAGGAGGGCCTTGAGATAGGGCGGGCCCAGGCTGTCCAGGCCGAGGCGGCAGGGACGAAGCCTCTTTCCGACATGAATCCCATACTTTTAAAGCCGAACAGCGACACGGGATCGCAGGTGATACTGCACGGGGTGCCCGTAGGAGATATGAGCGCCCGTGAGTATTTTGCCAGGAAAAAAAGCCTGATACCGGAAATCATGGATTCCTTTCACCGGCTGGAGGAGCAGTATGATGTCATCGTGATAGAGGGGGCCGGATCTCCCGCGGAGATCAACCTGAAGCAGAATGACATTGTCAACATGGGACTTGCCGAGCTTGTGGACAGTCCCGTGCTCCTTGTAGGGGACATCGACAGGGGCGGAGTGTTTGCCCAGCTCTACGGGACGGTCATGCTGCTGGAAGAAGCGGAGAGGAAACGGATTGGCGGGCTTATCGTCAACAAGTTCCGGGGAGATGTGTCGCTTCTTAAACCGGGAACTGAGCGTATAGAGGAGCTGCTGGGGATTCCGGTCGTCGGCGTTGTCCCGATGATAAAAGCGGATATCGACGATGAGGACAGCCTCAGCGAGAGGCTAAGTCCCCGGGATGCCCCGGCGGGGAACCGGGCGGATATCGCGGTAATTCGGTTCCCGCACCTGTCAAATTTTACGGATTTCCATGTGCTGGAGCTGCAGCCCGACGTCGCGGTCCGCTATGTGGATAACGGGGAGGATCTCGGAAATCCGGACCTTATCATCCTTCCCGGGACCAAAAATACGGTGCAGGATTTTATCTGGATGCGGCAGGCCGGACTGGAGCGGAGAATCCGGCGGATGGCTCTCGACGGCGTCCCGGTCTTCGGAATCTGCGGCGGTTTCCAGATGATGGGCCAGGAACTCCATGACCCGGATGGGACGGAAGGCGGAGTGCCCGGACGCATTCTTCCCGGCATGGATCTGATTCCCATGTCTACCGTATTTTCAGAGAAAAAGGTGCGCTCGAGGGACCGGGGATGCTTCGGGGAAGTCCCCGGTATTCTGAAAAACCTTTCCGGGATGGAATTAGAGGGATACCAGATTCACATGGGCGTTTCAGAGTTCCTGACGGACGAAGCGGCCGCGAAAGGGAATTTTATCCGCTGCGAGGAAACCTGCCCCGGATCTGAGGTTGTGGGATACGCTGACGGAAATATCTACGGGACCTATCTCCACGGTGTGTTCGACGCGCCGGGCATTGTATCCGTCCTTGTGAGCAGCCTTACGGGAAGGGATCCGGAGAAAGTGCAGAATTACGCGGCATACAGGGAGGCCCAGTATGACAGGATAGCCGATGTGCTGCGGAAATGCCTTGATATGGACAGGATACGCGGACTGATGTCGCTTTGACGCATAAGGGGATGTATCATGGAGCACACAGAAGGAAAGAAACCTCTGGAAGGGACAGCCATCGTACGGCCGGAGGAAATTGAAAGACGCAGCATGGCCCTGATACGGGAAGAGCTGGGGGACAGGACGTTTCCGCCGGACCGGGAAGGCATCATTTTCCGGGTTATCCATACCACCGCGGATTTTGAATTCGCGGATATCCTCCGTTTTTCTCCCCGGGCGGTGCCTTCCGCCCTGGAGGCGATAAGGGGCGGGGCTGACATCATTACGGATACCAACATGGCGAAGGCCGGGATCCGTGCCCGGACCCTGAAAAGCTTCGGCGGCTCCGTTTTCTGCTTTATGGCTGAGGAGGAGATCGCCCGGAGAGCGCAGGAACAGGGCATTACCCGGGCCTGTGCGAGCATGGAGCATGCCGCGGAGATGGAAAAAAAGACAGGACGGAGGCAGATTATCGCCATAGGCAATGCCCCCACCGCCCTTATCCGGCTGCATGAACTCATCCGCGGGGACCGGATTCACCCGTACCTGGTTATCGGCGCCCCGGTCGGCTTTGTCAATGTCACCGCCTCCAAAAGACTGTTCCTGGACGATCCGGAACAGAAGGTCCCCTATATCATTCCAGAAGGACGAAAGGGCGGCAGCACCGTCGCCGCGGCCATTGTCAACGCACTGCTGATTATGGCGGAAAACAAAGAACAGGATGGTAAGAACTGATGGAAAGACTCTACAATGAAGACGCTTATATCCGGGAGTTTGACGCGGAAGTCATTTCCTGCACGGAAGCCGGGACGGGCTATGAGGTGCTGCTGGACAGAAGCGCCTTTTTCCCGGAAGGCGGCGGGCAGCCTGCCGACACGGGAACCCTGGGAAATGCCCGCGTCCTGGATGTACAGGAAAGGCGGGGGGAAGTGGTCCATATGACGGACCGGACGCTCCTGCCGGGAAGCACCGTCCACGGAGCAATCGACTGGGACAGGCGTTTTGAGCGCATGCAGGAACACAGCGGGGAACACATCGTTTCCGGCCTGATTCACAGAAAATACGGATATGACAACGTGGGATTCCACATGGGAGAAGAGATACGGCTGGACCTGAGCGGCGTCCTGACCTGGGATGAGCTGATGGATATTGAGCGCGAGGCCAATGAGATCGTATTCCTTGATGTCCCGCTCCATATATGGATTCCCGGAGAAGAGGAGCTTTCCCGGACAGATTACAGGAGCAAAAAAGAACTTTCCGGGGATGTGCGGCTCGTTGAGATACCCGGGGCCGACATATGCGCCTGCTGCGGAACGCATGTGAAACGTACCGGGGAGATCGGTCCCATCAAGTTTCTTTCCATGATCCACTACAAGGGAGGCGTCCGCGTCATGATGCATGCCGGCAGGCGTGCCATGGAGGATTACCGCAGGAAGACGGATTCCACCAGGGCCATCTGCGATCTCCTCTCCGCGAAACCCTATGAGAGCGCGGAAGCTGTAAAACGGTTTATGGATCAGTCGGCGGAAAAGGATCTCCGCCTTTCCTCGCTCCTGAAAGAGCTCCTGGAATTCCGCTCTGACGCGCAGCCCGACGGACAGAAGCTCCTGATCACCTTCGAGGAGGGTATGCAGCCCGTGGAAATCCGGAAATACTGCGACCTTCTCCTCAAAAAGGGAAAAGGCAAAACATGCGCCGTCCTTTCCGGCAGCGACGGGGCGGGGACGTACCATTACTGCATCGCAAGTTCTATCGAAAATTTGCAGAGTTCTATTAAGAAGCTGAATAATACCCTTTCCGGAAGGGGCGGCGGAAGCCCCGTGATGGTGCAGGGATCCTTTGCTGCAAAGCGGAAAGCGATAGAAGAGGAGATTCGGGTGATGTTCAGCTAAAAGAACAATCCCGGCAGGCAGATTTATTTGCATTATTTAGTTATTTTGCTATAATTATGGCAGGCATAGACGTTTTGTTTATATTTCCGCATGCCGCCAGAGAGGTTTCTAATAACAATTTACAGGAGGAATATTCATGGCAAGAAAAATGAAAACTATGGATGGCAACGAAGCTGCTGCATACGCATCGTATGCGTATACTGAAGTTGCCGCAATGTATCCGATCACTCCTTCATCCGTCATGCCGGAGCATGTCGATGAGTGGGCGACCGAAGGCCGGAAGAACATTTTCGGAAATGTTGTTCAGATTACCGAGATGCAGTCTGAAGCCGGTGCAGCAGGTGCTGTTCACGGTTCGCTTGCAGCCGGTGCGCTTACCGCGACCTATACGGCTTCCCAGGGTCTTCTCCTGATGATCCCGAACCTCTACAAGGTAGCCGGTGAGCTTCTTCCGGGCGTATTCAACGTTTCTGCCCGTGCCATCGCAACACATGCCCTTTCCATTTTCGGTGACCATTCCGATATTTACGCCTGCCGCCAGACCGGATGCGCAATGCTCTGCGAATCCAGCGTACAGGAAGTTATGGATCTGACCCCGGTTGCACATCTCTCCGCAATCAAGGGCAAAGTCCCGTTCATTAATTTCTTCGACGGTTTCCGTACTTCCCACGAGATCCAGAAGATCGAAGCATGGGATTATGAGGAACTGAAAGAGATGGCTGATTTTGATGCCATCCGCGAGTTCAAGAAGAACGCCATGAATCCGAACCACCCGGTGGAGAGAGGTTCCGCGCAGAACCCGGATATCTTCTTCCAGGTCAGCGAAGCTGCCAACAAGTATTATGAAGCGATGCCGGCTATCGTCCAGAATTACATGGACGAGGTCAACAAGAGAATCGGCACCGATTACAAGCTGTTCAATTACTACGGCGCTCCGGATGCGGAACAGATCATTGTCGCCATGGGTTCCATCTGCGATACCATCGAAGAGACCGTAGATTACCTGAATGCGGCCGGCAGAAAGGTCGGCGTCGTGAAGGTACGCCTCTACAGGCCGTTCTGCGCTGACGCTTTCGTAGCTGCCATCCCGGAGACTGTCAAGAAGATCTCCGTCCTTGACAGGACCAAAGAGCCCGGTTCCCTCGGCGAGCCGCTGTATCTGGATGTTGTCTGCGCCCTGAAGGGAACAAAGTTTGACCAGACCCCGATCTTTACCGGACGTTACGGCCTTGGTTCCAAGGATACCACTCCGGCTCAGGTCGTAGCTGTGTATGACAATACCGAGAAGCCGAGATTTACCATCGGCATCAAGGATGACGTCACCAATCTGTCCCTGGATCTCGGCCCGGCCCTGGTAACCACTCCGGAAGGAACCGTGAACTGCAAGTTCTGGGGTCTCGGCGCTGACGGTACCGTCGGTGCGAACAAGAACTCTATCAAGATCATCGGCGACAACACCGATATGTACGCGCAGGCTTACTTCGATTATGACTCCAAGAAGTCCGGCGGCGTAACGATGTCTCACCTTCGTTTCGGCAAGAAGCCCATCAAGTCCACCTACCTGATCCATCAGGCGGACTTCGTTGCCTGCCACAACCCGGCCTACATCCGCAAGTTCAACATGGTGCAGGAGCTGGTCGACGGCGGTACCTTCCTGCTGAACTGCCCGTGGGATATGGAAGGCATTGAGCATCATCTTCCCGGCCAGGTCAAGAAGTTCATCGCTGATCACAAGATCAAATTCTATGTGATCGACGGTATCAAGATCGGTAAAGAGATCGGTCTCGGCGGCCGCATCAACACCGTTCTGCAGTCCGCATTCTTCAAGCTTGCCAGCATCATCCCCGAGGAGCATGCCATCGAGCTGATGAAGGCTGCCGCGAAGGCTACCTACGGCCGCAAGGGCGAGCAGATCGTGCAGATGAACTACGACGCCATCGACGCCGGCGCACAGCAGGTCAAGCAGATCGAGGTCCCGGCTTCCTGGGCGGATGCACAGGATGAAGGCCTTGAGTTCAAGCCGTCCACCAAGGGCGACAAGGCTGTTCTTGACTTCGTCAACAACATCCAGCTGAAGGTCAGCGCGCAGGAAGGCAACACGCTTCCGGTCTCTGCCTTCAATGATTATGTAGACGGCACGACGCCCTCCGGCACGGCCGCTTACGAGAAGCGCGGCATCGCAGTTGATATCCCGGTCTGGAATCCGGAAAACTGCATCCAGTGCAACCGCTGCGCATATGTCTGCCCGCACGCTGTTATCCGTCCGGTCGCTCTGACCGCTGAGGAAGCTGCTGCGGCTCCGGCCGAGCTCAAGACCCTTCCGCTTACCGGCATGAAGGATCCGGAGTACAAGTTCGCGATCGTTGTTTCCGCGTATGACTGCACGGGCTGCGGTTCCTGCGCGAATGTCTGCCCGGGCAAGAAGGGCGCCAAGGCGCTGGCCATGGAGAACATGGAAGCGAACGCTGCCTGCCAGGCTGCATTTGATTATGCTGTCGAGCTGCCGGAGAAGACCGACGTCATCGACAAGTTCAAAGTCAACACCGTGAAGGGTTCCCAGTTCAGGCAGCCGCTGCTTGAGTTCTCGGGCGCCTGCGGCGGATGCGGCGAGACCCCGTACGCGAAGCTGATCACCCAGCTGTTCGGTGACAGAATGTTCATCGCGAACGCGACGGGCTGCTCCTCCATCTGGGGCAACTCCTCACCGTCCACGCCTTACACCATGAACAAGAAGGGCCAGGGCCCGGCGTGGTCCAACTCCCTGTTCGAGGATGCTGCCGAGTTCGGTTTCGGTATGCTGCTTGCACAGAACGCCCTGCGTGACGGCCTCAAGGCCAAGGTCGAAGCTCTTGTGGCTGACACCGACAAGGAAGATGTGAAGGCTGCCGGTCAGGAATGGCTGGATACCTACACCATCGGCGCACTCAACGGTACCGCTACGGACAAGCTGGTTGCTGCTCTCGAGGCCTGCGGCTGTGACAGAGCGAAGGAGATCCTGAAGGATAAGGATATCCTCGGCAAGAAGTCCCAGTGGGTATTCGGCGGTGACGGCTGGGCCTATGATATCGGCTTCGGCGGCGTGGATCACGTACTTGCTTCCGGCAAGGACATCAACGTCATGGTATTCGATACCGAGGTCTACTCCAACACCGGCGGACAGTCCTCCAAGGCTACCCAGCCCGGCGCTGTTGCACAGTTCGCTGCGGCCGGTAAGGAAGTGAAGAAGAAAGATCTTGCTTCCATCGCCATGAGCTATGGTTATGTCTACGTCGCGCAGATCGCGATGGGCGCTGATTATGCACAGGCCGTCAAGGCGATCGCCGAGGCCGAGGCTTATCCGGGTCCGTCCCTGATCATCGCTTACGCGCCCTGCATCAACCACGGTATCAGAAAGGGCATGTCCAAGGCCCAGACCGAGGAAGAGCTGGCAGTCAAGGCCGGTTACTGGCATTGCTTCCGCTTCAACCCGGCTCTGAAGGCTGAGGGTAAGGCTGCGTTCACCCTTGACTCCAAGGCGCCGAGCGGAGACCTGATGGAATTCCTCGAGGGCGAGGTCCGTTACAGCTCCCTGAAGAGAGCAAATCCGGAAAGAGCAGCGATGCTGTTCGCCCGCAACGCACAGTTCAACAAGGAAAGGTACGAGTACCTGAACAAGCTGATCACGCTGTACGGTGCAGAAGAGTAATTCAGACCCACACCGGGTGGGAACAAAAGCATAAGCACACGGGGCGCGCCCCTCTGGCCGGGAGACCGGCCGGAGGCGGCGCGCCTCTTTTGTTCCGTACCTCTTCTTGAACAAGCCGTCCGGTTGTTGTAGAATGAAGAACAAGTATGCACAGGGAGGGCGGATCGGTGAGAAGGGAATGGACAGAAACGGAGAGGAAGAGAGCGGCGCAGGGCGCCGGCGCAGTCGCGGCCGGAATCTGCGGCGCCATCGGCCTTGCCTGCCTTGCGGTCATCCTGATCCTCAACTGCAGGATGCTGTACCTGGCGGACATCCGCCTGCTGTCCATCGAGGCCTATTCCGGGATGGCCAGGGACGCGATCCTGCGCAATTATGACGCGCTGATCACCTACAACCGCCTGCTCTTCAGGGGTCCGCTGGTCTTCCCGGACCTGCCTATGTCCCGGACGGCAGAGATCCATTTCGCCGAGGTCAAGCGCATCTTTGACGCGGTGCAGATCCTGTGCCCGGCGGCGCTGGTGCCCTTTGTCCGGGCCCTTACCGCGAAGGGGACAAGGAAAAAGACGCTGCGGACAGCGGGAACGGCCCTTCTGGCTGCCGTCGCCGCCGTTGGTCTTTGCGGACTGGTCGGCTGGGACCGGTTCTTTGTCGGCTTCCACAGCCTTCTGTTCAACAATGACTACTGGCTGTTTGATCCCAAGACGGATCCGGTCATTATGATCCTGCCGGACACCTATTTTCTGCACTGCGCGGTCGGGATCGTCCTGCTCATCCTGATCGCGGCCGTGGTATGTCTTGTCACCGGGAGAAAAGGAAGACAGGAGAGAAATAAGAAATCAAAGGAGAGGTAACATAAAGCATGGATATTTCTGCACTTTCAGCCTATGAGATCCTGAAAAGGGAAGAGATCGCGGACATCGGGTCCGAGGGGGTGCTGCTCCGCCACAAAAAGAGCGGCGCCAGGATCGTCCTGATCAGCAACGACGATGAGAACAAGGTCTTTTATATCGGTTTCCGCACGACGCCCTCGGACAGCACCGGCGTGGCGCACATCACCGAGCATACGGTCCTGTGCGGCAGCCGCAAGTTTCCCCCGAAGGATCCTTTCGTAGAGCTGGTCAAGGGCTCCATGAACACCTTCCTGAACGCGATCACCTATCCGGACAAGACGGTCTACCCGGTGGCGAGCTGCAACGACCGGGACTTTGCCAACCTGATGGACGTCTACCTGGACGCGGTGTTCTATCCGAATACCTACCGCAACGAGATGATCTTCCGGCAGGAGGGCTGGAGCATCCAGCTCGAGAACGCGGAGGATGATCCGGTGTACAACGGCGTTGTCTACAACGAGATGAAGGGCGCCTTTTCCTCCCCGGACGATGTGGTGGAGAGGGAGGTCATCAGCTCCCTGTTCCCGGACAATACCTATTTCTATGAGTCGGGCGGCGATCCCGAGGTGATCCCGGACCTGACCTATGACGCCTTCCTGGATTTTCACCGCACCTTCTACCATCCCTCCAACAGCTACATCTGCCTGTACGGAAAGATGGATTTCGCGGAGCGGCTCGAGTGGCTCGACCGGGAATATCTCTCCCGCTTTACGGACGATACGAAGGTGGATTCGGCCATCACGCCGCAGAGACCCTTCACGGAGATGAAGACCGTCAGGACCCGCTATTCCGTCACCCAGGAGGAAGATACGCGGAACAAGACCTACCTGGCCTACAGCACGGTGGTCGGCGACAGCCTGGATATCCAGCTGGAGAATGCGATGGACGTGCTTGCCTTCGCCCTGCTGGACACCCCCGGCGCGCCCCTTCGGGAGGCGCTGCTGAAGGCCGGCATCGGTGACGATATCCAGAGCTCCTACGACGGCGGGCTCATGCAGCCGGTCTTTTCCGTCTGGGCAAAGGGGGCCGATCCCGAGGATGCGGACCGCTTTGTGCAGGTGATCCGGGACGAGCTCACCGCGATCTGTGAGCGGGGCGTCGACCGCGGCACCCTCGAGGCCGCCCTCAACCTGATGGAATTCCGCTTTGTGGAGGCCGACTACGGCAGCTATCCGCGCGGCCTGGTCTACGGCCTGGATATTCTGGACAGCTGGCTGTTTGATGATGAGCGGCCCTTCGACTATCTGTGCCAGATCGATGTCTACCGCAGACTGCGGGAGCTGATCGGCACGGGCTATTATGAGGACCTGATCCGGCGTTATCTGCTGGATAACCCCCACAGCAGCCTGGTCATCGCCGAGCCCTGCCCGGGCCTTGCGGCGAAGGTGGAAAAGGAATGCGCCGGGAAGCTTGCGGCGTGGAAAAAGACCCTTTCCCCGGAGGAGGTCGACCGGCTGGTGGAGGATACGGCGAGACTGCGCGCCTTCCAGGAGACGCCCTCTACCCAGGAGGAGCTGGAGACCATCCCGATGCTCTCCCGCGAAGACCTCAGGCGTGAGCCGGAGCCGCTGGCTAACGAGGAGCACAGCATCGCCGGCGTGCCGGCCGTGCTGCATGAGTACTGGACGGGCGGCATCGCCTACTTCAATTTCCTCTTTGATATTTCCGTCCTGTCCCAGGATGACCTGCCCTGCCTCGGGCTTCTGAGCAGGCTGCTCACCCAGGTCTCCACGGAGCACTACGGGTACGCGCAGCTGTCCAACGAGATCAACCGCCGCACGGGCGGAATCACGGCAGGGATCAGCATGTTCCCCGACGCGGAGCAGACGCAGAAGGTAAAGGCCGCCCTGGGCATCCAGACCCGCGCCTTTGAGGAGCAGATCCCCTTCTGTGTGGGCATGTTCAGGGAGATCCTGTTTACCTCGGACTTTACCGGGAAGGAGAGGGTGCACGAGCTGGTGGCCAAGATCCGCTCGCGCCTGTCCACCCAGCTGCTGACCTCCGGGAGCTCCACCGCGCTGGTCCGCGCGATGGGCAATTTCTCCGCCTCGTCCCTGCTGGCGGACCAGATCGGCGGAATCGGCTTCTACCGGATGATCTGCGATCTGGATAAGAACTTTGACGAGAAGTTTGATGCGCTGACGGAAAAATTCCGGGATATCCTGGAGCGCGTGCTGAAAAAGGACGGCCTGGTGATCAGCTACACGGGCAGCCGGGAGGGCTTTGCCTCGATGCAAAGCGCCGCGGAGGAATTCATCGGCGCCCTGCCGGATGACGGGACGCAGCGCGGCCTGCAGGATCTGACCGGGATGCGGTTCGAGCGGAAAAAAGAGGGCTTCTTTACCTCCGGCAAGGTGCAGTATGTCTGCCGGTGCGGCAACTTCCGCCGGGCCGGTTACGACTTCACCGGCGCGCTGCATGTCCTCAAGGTGATCATGAGCTACGAGTATCTCTGGAACCAGGTGCGCGTGGTGGGCGGCGCCTACGGCTGCAGCGGTTCCTTCCAGCGCAACGGCGACAGCGCCTTCACCTCCTACCGCGATCCCCATCTTCGCCGGACGAACGAGGTCTACGAAGGCATTCCGGCCTATGTGGAGAACTTCACGGTGGAAGAGCGGGACATGACGAAATATGTCATCGGCACCGTCAGCGGGATGGACACGCCCATGACGCCCTCCGTGAAGGGGGTAAGGTCGATGCACGCCTGGGTGAGCGGCATCACGCCTGATATTCTTGCCCGGGAGAGGGCGCAGGTCCTCGACTGCACGCAGGAGGATATCCGGGCCCTCGCGCCGCTGATGCGCGCTATCCTCGACGATGACTGCCTGTGCGCGGTCGGCGGGGAGGACAAACTGAAAGAGGAGGCGGATCTGTTCGAC
>ONXW01000148.1 GCA_900321915.1 uncultured Eubacteriales bacterium | reverse complement strand
TCCGCCCGGGTCCCCTGGTTCTCCTGATTGCCTTTTTTTGTAAAGACATACAGACAGCCGAAAAGCATTAAGCACAGTATAATAATTCCCATCCACCGGAATAATCTGCTTCTTTCTGACGCTTTCATATGATACTTCCCCTGCATTGTCGTCTTAGCCTTTATATAATTCTTCGATATAAAACTATTATAACGATAAATGGCAAATGTGTAAAAGGCAGTATGCTGTGCCGGAGATGCCCCCGGAGATCCGGATGGTTTTCCGCTGCATAGAAAAAAAGCGCGGGACGGGGATCGAACCCGTCTCGCGCCGTATTACGGCAGATGCCGGAAATATTATGCCGGCCTGGATGTGCTTGCGGTGAGGGCCCCGGCCTGCAGGCCGATCTCGATATTCTCGCCTTCGCCCACGCTTCCGCTGAGGATAAGCTTCGCCGCCAGGGTCTCCACGTTCTTCTGGAGATACCGCTTGAGCGGCCGCGCGCCGTATACCGGGTCGTAGCTGTGCTCGATGACATAGCTCTTCGCCATGTCTGTCAGCGTGATGGTGATGTCCTTGTCGGCCAGTCTCCGGTTCAGGTCTCTCATCTGCAGATCCACGATGTGGCCGATGTTGTCCATGGTCAGCGGCTTGAACAGTATGGTCTCGTCCAGACGGTTCAGGAACTCCGGACGGAAGTGCGCCTGCAGCTCCCGCATGACCGCATCGCGCGCCTCGGGCTTAATGCTGCCTGTGGCGTCGATTCCCTCCAGCAGGTACTGGGACCCGATGTTGGAGGTCATAATAAGAATGGTATTCTTGAAGTCCACGGTCTTTCCGAGGGAATCAGTGATACGCCCGTCATCCAGCACCTGGAGCAGGATGTTGAATACATCCGGGTGGGCCTTCTCAATCTCATCGAAAAGAACCACAGCGTAGGGCTTTCTCCGGACAGCTTCGGTCAGCTGGCCGCCCTCGTCGTAGCCCACATAGCCCGGAGGCGCCCCGATGAGCCGGGACACGGAGAATTTCTCCATATACTCGCTCATATCGATACGGATCATGGCGTTCTCGTCGTCAAACAGAGCCTCCGCCAGGGTCTTCGCCAGCTCGGTCTTGCCGACGCCGGTGGGACCAAGGAACAGGAAACTGCCGATGGGTTTCGACGGGTCCTTGATGCCGGCCTTGGAGCGGATAATCGCCTCCGTGACCTTCTCCACCGCCTCGTCCTGTCCGATCACCCGCTTATGCAGGGTCTCATCCAGGTGCAGGGTCTTCTCCCGCTCGCTCTCATTGAGCTTGGAGACCGGGATGCCGGTCCACTTGGAGATAACCCTCGCAATCTCATCGTCCGTGACGCTCTCGTGGACAAAGTTCAGGTCATCTTCCTTTACCTTCTTCTCTTCCTCCGCCAGCTGTCTCTGCAGCTCCGGCAGCCGTCCGTAGGTGAGCTCCGCCGCCTTGTTCAGGTCATAAGCCTGCTGCGCGGACTGGATCTCGCCGTTAACCTTCTCAATCTCTTCGCGGAGCTTCGACAGGTTGGCGATGCTGGCCTTCTCATTCTGCCACTGGGCCTTGTCCGCCGCGAATTTGTCATTCAGCTCCGCCAGCTCCTTCTGCAGATCCGCCAGCCTCTCCTGGCTCAGCCGGTCCGTCTCCTTCTTCAGGGACGTCTCCTCGATCTGCAGCTGCATAATCTTTCTCTGCTGTTCATCCAGCTCGGCCGGCATGGAATCCAGCTCTGTCTTGATCATGGCGCAGGCTTCATCCACCAGGTCGATGGCTTTATCAGGCAGGAACCTGTCGGAAATGTACCTGTTCGACAGTACGGCTGCCGATACCAGGGCCGCGTCCGTGATCTTCACGCCGTGATACACCTCATAGCGTTCCTTCAGGCCCCTCAGGATGGAAATGGTATCTTCCACGGTGGGCTCGTCCACCATCACCGGCTGGAACCGGCGCTCCAGGGCCGCGTCCTTCTCAATGTATTTCCGGTACTCATCCAGGGTCGTCGCGCCGATACAGTGCAGCTCGCCCCTGGCCAGCATGGGCTTCAGCATGTTGCCGGCGTCCATGGAGCCCTCGGCCTTCCCGGCGCCCACGATATTGTGAAGCTCATCGATGAACAGGATAATCTTTCCTTCGCTCTTCCGCACCTCGTCGAGAACGGCCTTCAGGCGCTCCTCAAACTCGCCGCGGTATTTGGCGCCCGCCATGAGCGCGCCCATATCCAGGGCAAACAGCTTCTTGTCCTTTAACCCTGTCGGCACGTCGCCCCGGACGATACGCTGGGCCAGGCCTTCCACCACGGCTGTCTTGCCGACACCGGGCTGGCCGATGAGGACCGGGTTGTTCTTGGTTTTCCTGGAAAGGATCATGATGACATTCCGGATCTCGGAGTCACGGCCGATGACGGGGTCCAGCTTGTGGTCCCTCGCCCGCTCCACCAGGTCGTACCCGTACTTGTTCAGGGTATCATAGGTGTCCTCCGGGTTGTCGCTGACCACCCTCTGGTTGCCGCGGACCCTGGAGAGGACTTCCAGGAATCTCTCCCTGGTAATGTTGTACATGCGGAACAGTTCTTTTACGCCCTTGTTGGGCTCTTTCAGGAGCCGCAGGAACAGGTGCTCCACGGAGACGTACTCGTCGCCCATGGCTTTCGCCTCGTCCTCGGCGCTGACCAGGACTTTATTGCAGTCCTGGGAGAGGTAAACCTGGCCCCCCTGCACCTTGGGGAGACGGTGCACCGCCTGCTCCACTTCATTCTCAAACTGCTGTCCCTGGATCCCCATCATATTGATGAGCTTCAGGATCAGGCTGTCGTCCAGCCGCAGCAGCGCCAGGAGCAGGTGTTCCTGATCTACCTGCTGGTTTCCGAACTCGTAAGCCAGCTTCTCTGTATTCTGAACCGCTTCCACGGATTTCTGTGTAAATTTGCTGATATTCATAAGGTCACCCCCTTATCTTGTTATACTGGTACTATAACACCCGTTGTTAGCACTGTCAAGTGCTGAGTGCTAATTTTCTGATCTTTTTATTGTTCCCCGGCATGTTCCGGGCCGGGCGGAAAAACCGCATGTGCCGGAATGAGTGCAAAAAACAGCGGAAGAATGGCATCGCACCACTTCCCGCTGTATTGCTTTTCCTGTCGGTTTTTTCCCTCTGATATAACACGCTTATGCGCCGAATTCCTTCAGCAGCGCCTTTCCAGCCTGGCACGCAGCGCAGATGCAGGTATCCTCCCCGCCGGCTTTCGCGTCCTGCGCGGCTTTCAGCATGGCCTGTGCCTGCTCTTTCCCGAAGATCTGCTCTCCTGTCGGGGACCCGGCAAACGCGATCAGACCGTCAATCGGTGTGACATCTTCCTTCAGTTCCGCCACGAGGGCTTTCTCCGCGTCCGCCTCTTTCTCCGTGCCTACCGCTGCCAGATAGGCATTAGCTGCTTCCTTCAGCTCCGCGCAGCAGCTGGGCGCGGCGATCATCTCCTGAACCTTCGCGATTCTCTCTTCTTTCGTCATGGTTTTCCTCCTGTGCCTTTCTATATACAGTGCCTGTGAAACCTGTATTTCTGAGTCTCAGTATATCAGACAACGGCATCTTTTGGAAATAAGTGATATAAATCCGTCAATTTTTATTCCCGATTTATGCATTTTTTTGATTGACAGTTTCCTTCTTTGGTCGTATAATTGCCCTAACGCTTTAAAGCTTTCAAGTGTTAACTGTTAACTGTCACAGCAGCAGGCACCTGGAGCTGGGCGAAACTACCTACCGCGCATCGGGCGCGGAGAATTCGGGGGATATGGAAATGGCTGTTAAACTGGTTATGCTTCTTATTTTCTTTGCCGTGATGATTGGTATCGGCGTGTACTCCAGAAAGCACGCGACGAATGTCAATGATTACGTGCTCGGTTCCCGCTCGGTGGGTCCGTGGCTCACCGCCTTCGCCTTCGGAACCTCTTACTTCTCATCGGTTGTGTTCGTCGGATACGCCGGCCAGTTCGGATGGAAGTACGGTCTCTCAGCCACATGGGCCGGCATCGGCAACTGCCTCCTCGGCTCGCTCCTGGCCTGGATCGTACTCGGCCGCCGCACCAGGGTCATGACCCAGAAGCTGGAAGCCCGCACCATGCCGGAGTTCTTCGGCAAGAGATACCAGTCCCACTCCCTGCAGGTTGTGGGTTCGGTCATCGCATTCATTTTCCTGGTGCCCTACACCGCTTCCGTCTACAACGGTCTCTCCCGCCTGTTCGGGATGGCCTTCAATATCGATTACAAGCTCTGCATTATCATCATGGCGCTCCTCACAGCCGTGTACGTCGTCATCGGCGGATACATGGCCACCGCGCTGAATGACTTCATCCAGGGAATTATCATGCTCTTCGGCATCAGCGCAGTCATCGTCTCTGTCCTGAATGGACAGGGCGGATTCCTCACCGCGCTGCAGAAGCTCTCCCAGATTCCGGCGGACGACGTGGCCGTGCCGGCGCTCCAGGGGAGCAAGGGCCTGTTCACCAGCTTCTTCGGGCCGGACCCCGCGGGCCTCTTCGGCGTCGTAGTCCTGACCTCCCTCGGTACCTGGGGCCTTCCCCAGATGGTGCACAAGTTCTATGCCATCAAGGATGAGAAAGCGGTTCACACCGGAACCGTTGTCTCCACCGTATTTGCTTTCGTCATCGCCGGCGGATGCTATTTCCTGGGCGGTTTCGGAAGGCTGTTCGACACTCCCGCCATCTACAAGGCGGACGGCACCGTCGCGTACGACTCCATCGTCCCGCAGATGCTTTCCACCCTGCCGGACCTCCTGATCGGCCTGGTGGTTGTGCTGGTCTTCTCGGCCTCCATGTCCACCCTGTCCTCCCTGGTCCTCACCTCCAGCTCCACGCTGACGCTGGATGTGCTGAAAAAGACCGTCATGAAGGATATGTCCGACAAGACACAGCTGGGTGTCATGCAGTTCCTGGTCGCTGTGTTCACGGTTCTCTCCGTCGTCATCGCCCTGAACCCGCCGACCTTCATCGCGCAGCTCATGGGCTACTCCTGGGGCGCTCTCGCGGGCTCCTTCCTGGCCCCCTTCCTGTATGGTCTCTACAATAAAAAGGTGACCAGGGGCGCTGTGTGGGCCAGCTACATCTTCGGCGTCGGCTTCACCGTGGGCAACATGCTGTTCCATTTCATCAAGTCGCCCATCAACGCAGGCGCGCTCACCATGGTCCTGGGACTCGTTATTGTTCCCATTGTGAGCCTCATCACCGCGAAGCCGGACGAAGCCTTCGTGGAAGACGTCTTCGCAAGCTACGAGGTCAAGGTCCTGGTTTCCAAGGCAACCTCCCTCGAAGAAGAAGGAAACTGATAAACAGAACAGATGCATACATACCGCACCCGGGGGAATATCCTCCGGGTGCTCCTTTTATCTTCAGTGGGTATGCATTTTTTTCTTCTTCGTATATAATATCTGTATATGAC
>ONXW01000299.1 GCA_900321915.1 uncultured Eubacteriales bacterium | reverse complement strand
GCAACGCGATCAAATGCGCCGTAAACAATCTTTTCAGCAACACCCTTCTTGCCATCAAGCATAATGTTGTTGATGAGCTTTGTAACAATCTTGTTGTTGTATACCGGGTCTGCTAAAACCTCTCTCTTGAAATTACGTTTTTTACGTGGCACGTTACTTCCCTCCTTAATACTGCTTCAGCAGCGTGACAGCCGAAGCTTTCTCATTAGATCTCAGGTACTCACCTATCGTAAGGCGTTCGTGTCCGAATCTATGACTCCTGCAACCCACAGGTCAATATCATTGGTCCGGTACATGTGTTACCTTAGTCCTTGCCTGAATTACTTTTTAACCTTCGGTCTCTTGGCGCCGTACTTGGAACGGGCCTGCTTTCTGTCTGCTACGCCTGCAGTATCCAGAGTTCCCCTGATGATGTGGTATCTGGTACCGGGTAAATCCTTGACACGGCCGCCGCGGATCAGGACAACGCTGTGCTCCTGAAGGTTGTGGCCTTCGCCCGGGATATAGCTTGTTACTTCAATTCCGTTGGAAAGACGTACTCTTGCGATCTTTCTCAGCGCAGAATTCGGCTTCTTCGGCGTAGCTGTCTTAACAGCTGTGCAAACGCCTCTCTTCTGCGGTGAAGAAACCTCGATTGCTCTCTTCCGCAGAGAATTGTATCCTCTGTGCAGTGCCGGAGCAGTAGGTTTTTTCACAGATGTCTGTCTTCCCTTTCTCACTAACTGGTTAAATGTAGGCATCCTTTTCACCTCCTGATAATTGTCTGTGGTTGCAAAATGGTTATTTTTGAGCGCACTATGCCCTCAGCGCGCACCATAAGATTATATATGCTCACTTTCTCCCTGTCAAGCAGAAATCAGCCTCAGTTCCCAAAGAACTGGTTGATGCCGGCAAGCAGTCCGTCCGCCAGCACTTCAAGCTTCGCGTCGGAGTGATCCGATACCTTGTCGCCCAGTTCGATATCCACGCTCGGCACGGTGGAATAGGACGTCTGGGTCAGATCCATCTCCATGGAACCGCCGGAAAAGATCTTGACTCCCTGTGAGGAAAGGCCGGAGATCAGGCTCTCGCCGAGGCGGTGATGCTCCTGCCAGTGGGAAGCCACCGGCTCCATGTTACGGTAGGAGGAGATGTTCGGAACACTCATGTAGAATGCGCCCTTGTCGCTGGTTGTGGAATCCCAGTGGAGAGCGATATGGCAGTCCGCCATATTGTTGGCCATAACGGTCCTGGCGATGTTGTCCAGCTGGACGTCGTCGCTCTCGCGGATCATCAGCACGTCATATCCGGCCGCCAGAAGCTTGTTCTTAAGAATCATCGCTTCTTTCAGCGTGACTCTCGATTCGGGCGTGCCGTCGGAAAACTCCATTCCGGAGGAAATGGATGTGGACTTGACGGCTCCCTCCGCATTGGTGCCGCCCGTAACCTTGGGCGTGCCGTCCGGATGGCTCAGGGTCTTGTAGTTTCCTCCGCCGCTCGTGCCGTGTCCGGCATTCACGCAGACAGTCCTGTTTTTCCGGTTTCCGGATGCGTGGTAGAGCGTTGCCGCCCCGCTGTTGATAGCCGAAAATTCCGCATATCTCCAGGAAGGATTAAGCGTTACGGTCTCATTGCCCGAAGCTGTCTGGGAGCCCTGGGAGGAAGCCTCCTGTGCCGTGGTTTCCGGCGCGGTGGTCTCGGGAGCGGTTGTCTCCGCCGGCTTCTTGTCAGCGATAAACTGTACCGCCACATAATAGTTTGAACCGTTCATGGTGATGGTGGCCCACTCGCCGTTTACCTCGGCTACAGCCACCGTATCCCCGTACCGCACGGTACCGATAATATTGCCGTCCGCAATCTCCGGGTTTCTCCGGACATTCACGACGTCACCCGTGACATACATCTCTTTCAGCGCCTGGACAACTGTCTCCGCGACGCTGCTCCCGGTCTGCTGCGCTTCGCTTCCCGACTGTGCTGCCGGGCCGGTCGCGACCGCCGCGTCAGCCTTGCTTCCGCATCCTGTCACTGCCAGCATTCCTGCCAGCACCCCAGTCGCCACCACTCTGTTCCATCTGCCGAATACATTCTCTCGCCTCATAGGTCCTTTTCTCCTTCGCTTCAAAATCCGAAAGAAGGCTGTCGTCAAGAACAAATATCTCATGCCCCAGCGACAGCCTGCTTCCCGCGGCAGCTTCCGCGCCGCCGTTTATTCATTCATCATTCAATAATAGATTCTTCTTCGTTCAGGACAATGCGGTCTGCCTCATCCAGCTCGGGTTCCTCCGTCTCCGCAGGCATATCATAGACTGCCTTCAGCGCCGGTTCTTCCTTCGTATCCGTGCTCAGCTTTACCGTATGGTAGCGCTTCATGCCCGTTCCTGCCGGAATAAGCTTACCGATGATGACATTCTCCTTCAGGCCCACAAGCTTGTCGGTCTTGCCGTAGATTGCAGCCTCTGTCAGGATCTTGGTCGTCTCCTGGAAAGAAGCGGCCGACATGAAGGAATCCGTGGCCAGGGAAGCCTTTGTGATGCCCAGGATAATCCGGCGGCCGGTGGCCGGGGCCTTGCCCTCCGCCTCCAGTTTCCGGTTCATCTCCTCAAAATCAAGGAATTCCACGGTTGTGCCGGGAAGCTGGTCAGAATCACCCGCCTCGTCGATCTTGATCTTCTTCAGCATCTGATGGACAATCATCTCAATATGCTTGTCGTTGATCTCAACGCCCTGCAGGCGGTAAACTCTCTGGACCTCCTTCAGCAGGTAATCCTGCACCGCGCGCACGCCCTTGATCTTCAGCAGATCGTGGGGGTTCACGCTTCCTTCGGTCAGCTCGTCGCCGGCCTCCAGGATGTCCCCGTCCTTCACCTTGATGCGGGAACCGTAAGGAATCAGGTAAGTCTTGCTGTTTCCTGTCTCATTGTCGGTTACGACAATCTCTCTCTTCTTCTTTGTATCCTTCAGGGTCGCCACGCCGCCGAACTCGGCGATAATGGCAAGTCCCTTCGGCTTGCGCGCCTCGAACAGCTCCTCGACACGGGGAAGACCCTGTGTGATATCGCCGCCGGCGACGCCGCCGGTATGGAACGTACGCATGGTAAGCTGGGTACCCGGCTCACCGATGGACTGTGCCGCGATAATACCTACGGACTCGCCGACCTGTACCGGCTGGCCCGATGCCATGTTGGCGCCGTAGCACTTGGCGCAGACACCGAGATGGGACCGGCAGGTAAGCACCGTGCGGATCTTGACGGATTTGCGGCCGCCGCGGTTCAGGGCATCCATCACCGCGCCGGCGGTCCTGGGCGTCACCATGTTGTTCTTCGCGAGAACCACGGCCCCTGTATCCGGGTCTGTGATATCCTCCGCGATGAAGCGTCCGGTGATGCGGTCCTGCAGGGACTCGATGGTCTCCTGTCCGTCCATGAACGCCTTGATCTCCATGAACGGAATCTCCCCTGTCCCGGCGCAGCAGTCATCTTCGCGGACAATCAGGTCCTGGGATACGTCGACGAGACGCCTGGTCAGGTAACCGGAGTCAGCGGTACGCAGCGCCGTATCGGAAAGTCCCTTGCGGGCGCCGTGGGCGGAAATGAAATACTCCAGTACGTCCAGTCCCTCACGGAAATTGGAGCGGATAGGCAGCTCGATGGTATGTCCCGTCGTATCCGCCATCAGTCCGCGCATGCCGGCCAGCTGTTTGATCTGCTTGTCGGAACCGCGGGCGCCGGAGTCCGCCATCATGAAGATATTGTTGTATTTGTCAAGTCCCGTCAGAAGGTCATGGGTGAGCTTGTCATCCGTCTTCTTCCAGGTCTCGATAACTTCCTTATATCTCTCCTCCTCGGTGATAAGTCCGCGGCGGTAGTTCTTCGCAATCTTATCCACAATCTCCTGGGCGTCGTCAAGAAGCTGCTTCTTGGTCTTCGGCACCTGGATATCGTGGATGGATACGGTCATGGCAGCCCTTGTGGAATACTTGTAGCCCATGGCCTTGATGTCATCCAGCGTTACGGCCGTCTGGATTGCGCCGTGCACGTTGATGACCTTCTCCAGGATCTGCTTCAGCTGCTTCTTCGCGACAAGGAAATCAACCTCCAGCTTCAGCGCATTGCCCGGAACCGAGCGATCCACAAAGCCGAGGTCCTGCGGGATGATCTCATTGAAAATGAACCGTCCCAGCGTCGATTCGATCACTTCGCTGATCGGATTGCCGTCCTGGTCTTTGCCGCTGACACGCACCTTGATGCGGGAATGGAGCTTGATATATCCGTTCTCATACGCGAGAATGGCCTCGTTCACGTTCTTGAACGCCATTCCCTCGCCGACGGAACCCGCTCTCTCCTGGGTCAGGTAATAGATGCCGAGAACCATATCCTGGGACGGAACCGCAACCGGTCCGCCGTCGGACGGCTTCAGCAGGTTGTTCGGG
>ONXW01000171.1 GCA_900321915.1 uncultured Eubacteriales bacterium | reverse complement strand
TTATGAAGAGCGGAAGCTCCATTACCCGCCCTCCATCCGTTAACGTTGGATAAACAAAAAGAAAAGGCTATCTGAATCCACCTTGGATCAGATAGCCTTTTGTTCTTTAGAATAATCAGATTTAGATTGCTGTTGTCATTTTGTTGTCATAGACTAAGCAAATATGCTTGAATCCCACATAAATACTGGGTTTCCGAGATCGATGTTCTTATTCAAATTCAATCGTTGCCGGGGGCTTCTCCGTGCAGTCGTACAATACGCGGTTGACGCCCTTTACCTCGTTCACGATACGGGTGGTAACCCTGCCCAGCACATCCCACGGCAGGTGCGCCGCGTCGGCGGTCATGAAATCGGTGGTCATGACGGCCCGGAGGGCGATGGCATAGTCATAGGTTCTCTCATCCCCCATGACGCCCACGGATCTCATGTTGGTAAGGGCAGCGAAGTACTGGCCCAGTTCTTTCCCGATGCCGGCCTTCTCCAGCTCTTCGCGGTAGATGGCATCAGCCTCCTGGACAATGCGTACTTTCTCCGGGGTGACCTCGCCGATGATCCGGACGCCCAGGCCCGGGCCCGGGAACGGTTGGCGGTATACCAGGTGGTCCGGGATGCCCAGCTCTTTTCCTACTGCCCGCACCTCATCCTTGAACAGCATGCGCAGGGGCTCAATAATCTCCTTGAAGTCCACGTGCTCCGGCAGGCCGCCCACGTTGTGGTGGGACTTGATGACAGCTGATTTGCCGAGGCCGGACTCGATGACATCCGGGTAAATGGTTCCCTGGACAAAGTAATCCACAGCCCCGATCTTCTTCGCTTCTTCCTCGAAGACGCGGATGAATTCTTCCCCGATAATATGGCGTTTTTTCTCCGGGTCGGAGACGCCGGCAAGTTTTCTGTAGAAGCGCTCAGAGGCATCCACCCTGATAAAGTTCAGCTTATACGGGCCATCCGGGCCGAAGACGGCGGAAACCTGGTCAGCCTCATCCTTCCTGAGGAGGCCGTGATCCACGAAAACGCAGGTCAGCTGGTTTCCGATGGCTTTGGACATGAGGACGCCCGCCACGGAAGAATCCACACCGCCGGAAAGGGCGAGGAGCGCTTTCCCGTCTCCCACTGTACTGCGGACATTTTCGATGGCTTCTTTCGCGAAATCCGCCATCTGCCAGGCTTCACCGCAGCCGCAGACTTTGTGCACAAAGTTCGAGAGGATCTTCTTCCCTTCCTCGGTGTGGAGAACCTCCGGATGGCACTGTACGCCGTAAATCCTGCGCTCGGTATCCTCAAATCCCGCAATGGGGCATACTTCTGTCCTGGCTGTTACATGGAAGCCTTCCGGACATTCAGCAACATAATCCGTGTGGCTCATCCACACTGTGGAGTGTTTCTTGACGCCGTCAAACAGCAGGGACGGAATCCCGGTAAGCTCCATCTCCGCCTTGCCGTATTCACTGACCGGGGCGGTGGAAACCTTTCCGCCCAGAAGGTGGGCAATCAGCTGCTGGCCGTAGCAGATGCCCAGAACCGGGATGCCCAGGCCGAAAATTTCTCTGGAGCAGCTGGGAGAATCCTCTTTGTACACACTGTTGGGACCTCCGGTAAATATAATCCCCTTCGGCTTCATCTCTTTTATCTTTTCCACCGGCAGCTCATGGGAATGCACTTCCGCGTATACACGGCATTCCCTGACCCTTCTCGCGATCAGCTGGTTGTACTGTCCTCCGAAGTCCAGAACTATGATCATTTCTCTTTCCATGGATTCTCCTCTCTGCCTGCACTCAGCAAAGCTTTCACAGGAATCATTATATATTCCCTGTTCCGCCATGGCAAGAAAAAGCCGTTTTCAGTAAAAAACACGGGGCTGCATTGTGACAATGCAGCCCCGCGCTTTTCAGGTCTTATTCCGGTATGTTTTCATGTCAGCTTTTTTTCTTTGCCTCAAGATAGTCGTTCAGTTCTGTGTTCAGGATGTCCGTGATAAACATGTGGCCGGGTGCGTGCGTGATCACGATGGGCGGCTTCGCGTTCTCCACCGCTGCCTGCGGTGTTACGCCGCAGGGCCAGAACACCGTAATCTCGCCCGGATAGATGTCAACGGCTTCGCCGTAATCCGGCTTCATCGGGTCTTCTACGCCGACTTCCTTCGGGTCTCCCATGTGAACCGGGGCGCCGTGCACATTCGGCATCTTGACGGTAATGTCATAGGCCTTCTGCGCATTTTCCGGCGTCATCGGACGCATGGAGCAGACCATCGGCCCGAAGAAGGGGCCCGCCTTCTTCGTCTGGATGTTTGTCTTGAACATGGGCACATTCCGTCCCTGGGTTATGTGGCGGACATCTATGCCCTCGCGGATCAGCGCCTCCTCGAAGGAGAAGGAGCATCCGATCAGGAAGCCCACATATCCCTCTTTCCAGTATTCGCTGGCGTCTGTGATCTCTTTGGTAAATACGCCGTTCTCATAGATGCGGTACCTGGGGATATCGGTGCAGATATTGGCGCCCTCGCCCATATCATGCGTATCCGGGGTTCCCTTTATGATTTCCAGGACGGGGCACGGGAACGGGTTGAGCTTTGTGAACTCCTCAAAATCGGCGGCATACTCCGGCGGCAGGATGACAAGATTGGCCTGCGCGTATCCCGCGCACATTCCGGCAGTCGGAAAATCAATCTTTCCTTCCCGGATCAGCTGCCGTACTTCTGAGGGTTTCATGTTAATATAAGGAGTAATATCAAATGCCATGGGATCCTTCCTTTCTTCTCTGCTCCAAAATACCTGGACTTCTCCGGTTACGCGTTCATGGCCCACTTCAGGGCGCGGAGAGCGTTCCGCTCCGTAATGAGGGCTTCCTGGGCCGCGCCGACGGAGATCTTCTCAAACCTTACCCTGTCTCCCGCCTTCAGCTGCGCCAGAATGCGGAAGTCCGCCGTGATGACGTTCGCAATCTTTGTGTAGCCGCCGGTGGTCTGTCGGTCCGCCAGCATGATGATGGGCTTTCCCGCGCCCGGCACCTGGACAGCGCCGAAGGAAATGCCGTCGGAGATGATATCCCCTCCGTTTATGTGTTCAATCTCTTTGCCGTCCAGACGGCAGCCCATACGGTCAAATTCCGGTGTCACAGTGTAAGTCTCGCTGAGGAATGTCCGGATGCCGGCCTCGGTGAAACAGTCGTCCTGCGGTCCCAGGACGACCCGTACGGTATATTCCGACTGCGGAACCACCTCGGGGGCGAAATGTCTCCCTTCCAGGTTTTTCAGGGTCTGCACAGGGGCGCGGAACCCTATCTCATCGTCCTTCTGGAGCTTTCTTCCCTGGAACCCGCCGATCTTCGCCTTCATGTTGGTGGAGCGGCTGCCCATCACTACAGGGATATCAAGGCCCCCGGCAAAGGCGATGTAGGCCCGGATACCGGCCTTCGGCCCGGTAAACCGCAGGGTCTGCCCCGCTTCCGCTTTCACCGCGCTGCAGGGCGGGATGGGGGTTCCGTCCAGCGACGCGCCGAGATCTCCGCCGGCGATGGCTATGACATTTGCCTCATCAAACTGCAGGACCGGTCCCATCATGGTGCACTCCAGGCAGGCTTCATTTTCCTCATTTCCCGCCAGGATATTCGCGATCTTCAGGGAACGCGGATCCATGGCGCCCGCAACGGATACGCCAAACTCCTGATAGCCGAAGCGTCCGAGGTCCTGTACCGTCGTAAGAACTCCCGGATTCAGTACTTTCACGCCCATTCTCACGCCTCCTTCCTCGGATAATGCCTGCACTCGTAAGTCCCTTTCTCCACCTCCGCGGCAATGCGGTCAAATTCCGCCCGGTCAATCGGGATGAACCTGATATACTGTCCGGCCTCGGGGAGGATAGGTTTCTCGCGATCCGCGTCGTACATCTTCAGCGGGGTCCGCCCGATAAGCTGCCATCCGCCGGGCGAATCGATGGGGTAGACGCCTGTCTGTTTGCCGGCAATTCCCACGGATCCCGCGGGAATCTTCACTCTCGGTGTCTTTAATCTCGGTGTCTCCAATGCGTCATTTAAACCGCCCAGGTAGGTAAATCCGGGGGTGAATCCCAGCATATAGATCAGGTACTCCGGCTCGCTGTGGAGCCTGATGACCTCTTCCTCGCTCAGTCCCGCGTGCTCCGCCACAAATTTCAGATCCGGCCCCATCTCCTCCCCGCCGTAGAGCACGGGGACTTCCAGGACCTCGCTGGGCGGGATTTCCACGGAATCCAGCTTTGCCAGGAGCTTCTCCAGTTTCCCTTTCAGTTTCTCATAGGAGATGATTCCCGGGTCATACTGAATCAGGAGTGAACGGTAGGTAGGGATGGTCTCCACTATCCCGGGGATCCCGCTCTCTTTCAGCAGAATATTGTAAGCGCGGATCTGCGCGTTGATCTCTTTGCTGATCTCATTTCCGAATTCCGCGCACAGAGAGCTGTCTCCTGCTACCAGAAAACGCACATCAGCCATAATCTGTCGCTCCTTTCTCTGTTATACGAAGAGATTCTTCAGGTTCGGAAGCGTGGTAATCGCGATGTAGCCCGCGATGATAACCACGATCCAGCCGAGGATCTGGAGAACGGCCGGGTGCTCGTACTTATCGCCGACGATCTTCTTGTTTTTGCAGGCAAGGAGTATGCACGCCAGGGACAGCGGAAGGATGATTCCGTTCAGCGCGCCCGCAAGGACCAGGAGCTTCGCGGCTGCGCCCTTGGAGTTTCCGAAAATGGTCATGACCAGGGAGGAGAATGCGATGAATCCGATGATCCACCAGTTCTCGTTCTTCTCGATGGAGTGATGGAAGGTCTTCAGGAAGGATACGGAGGTGTAGGCCGCGCCGATAACGGAGGTCACGGACGCGCAGAGGATAACCAGTCCCGCGATCCGGTATGCCATGTTGCCCGCGCCGACCAGGAACGCGTACGCGGCCGGGTTGTTGACGCCGTTATACTCCGGAACGCCTGCCATGCCGGCATTCGCTGACGGGTCTGCCAGGTTGATTCCCGCAAACTTGGTGACAACGCCGAGGATTGCCAGGAACAGGAGGACGCGGACGATTGCCGCGATTCCGATACCCATGATGGAGCTTCTCTGCGCCTGCTGCAGGTGTTCTTCACCGGTGACGCCCGCGTCGATCAGGCGGTGCGCGCCGGAAAATATGATATAGCCGCCGACGGTTCCGCCGAGCAGGGTCAGGATAGCCGGGACAGTTGCCGGAATTCCCGCGGAAGGCACGAATGTGTTGGCAACGGCAGCGCCCACCGGGGGCTTTGTCTGCACCATGACAATCAGGATAACCACGATCATGATGGCGCCCAGGTATTTCACGACCTGGTCGATGAGGCTCTTCGCGCGCTTGGACAGGAAGAGTACGATGGCAAACAGGGCGGTAAGAATATATCCGATCTTGACGTTCATGCCGAAGAGAACGTCAAGGCCCATACCGCCGCCGCCGACATTGCCCATGTTGAATGCCAGGCCGCCGAGGGCAATGAGGCCGGCCAGGACAAAGCCGAGGCCGTGAATGACCTCATTCGCCACGTCCTGCCCGCGTTTTCCGGTGTAGCAGAGCACGCGCCAGATATTCATCTGGGCAATGGCTGCCATGATAAGGGAAATCAGGACGACGAAGCCGAAGCTCGGGCCGAGGCTTGACGTGAAGGTTGCAGTCTGTGTCAGGAATCCGGGGCCGATTGCGGATGTCGCCATCAGGAACGCGGCTCCCAGCATAACACTCATATTCTGTTTGTTGTTATTGCTCATTTACATGTCCCCCTTTTACTCTGAAAAAACTCTGACTCTCTGTTTCTGTACTGCCCTGTTATACGATTTCACGGATAGGTGCAATTATTACGCCTTCTTCTGTCAGTCTGGCACGGATGTTCTTTACAAATTCCACCGCGGACGGGTTGTCGCCGTGCACGCAGATGGAATCCGCCTTCAGCGGGACCTCTTCGCCCGTGATCGCGGTGACTTTTCCTTCTTTGACCATCCGGACGGTGCGGGCAATCGCTTCGTCCTTGTCATGAATGACAGCGCCCGGTTTGCTTCGCGGAACAAGGGAGCCGTCCGCCTGATAGGCGCGGTCGGCAAACACCTCGCTTGCTGTCCTGAGGCCTGTTTTTTCCGCCTCCGAGATAAGGAAACTGTTGGCAAGGCCAAGAAGGATCAGGTCCGGATCCACCTCAGCGACCGCCTCCGCAATGGCCTGAGCCAGCAGCGGATCCTTCGCGGCCTGGTTGTACAGGGCGCCGTGTGGCTTGCAGTGCTGCATCTTCACGCCGTTGGCCCTGCAGAACGCCTGCAGCGCGCCCAGCTGGTATTTTACATACGCTTTTGCGTCTTTTGGGGAACAGGCTATATTCCTCCGGCCGAATCCGATAAGGTCCGGATATCCCGGATGAGCGCCGACAGCAACTCCCGCTTCCTTTGCGGCAGCCACTGTTGCATCCATCACCAGGGGATCTCCTGCATGATAGCCGCACGCCACATTGGCGGAAGAAATATGTGCGATAACCTCTTTGTCGAGACCGATGGTGTAGGCGCCAAAGCTTTCCCCTAAGTCACTGTTCAGATCAACCTTATACATCAATTACCCCTCCTTTATGAACAGTATTCTCGTTACGATATTTATTATGAGCAAATTCTATGCCAACTGTGAAATGCTCTAAAAAAAAGCCCCGAATGCCTGTATTTAGCTGTTATTCTCTTTTTTTCTGAAAATATACTTCCGCCCGGACAGCAAAAAATGTGCGGTTCCGCACATTCTCATGTTCGGTTCCGCACATGTCTTGTCTTATTTCTCTTCCGCGCTGTCCTCTCCCGACGCCGCTTCCAGCCTTCTTTTCAGGGAAAAACGGGTGCATCCGAGAAGCTGGGCTGCTTTGGACATATTGCCGCCGGAAATCTCCATAGCCTGTTCAATATAGGCTTTCTCAAAACGGTCCATCTCTTCCTTCAGGTCAATGGCCTCCTTTTTCAGGTCCTTTATCGGGATCATTTCCCCCGCCGCCGCTCTGTTCCCGGTGATATCCGTTTCCGGCTCAAAGGTATCCCTTTCCGTTCCCGTAAGGATATCCCCGCGGCTGAACAGCACCGTGCGCTCCATCACATTGCGGAGTTCCCTCACATTCCCGTTCCAGTAACACCTGGTCAGTTTTTCCATAAATTCCGGGCTGACGGCTTTCAGCGTCTTATTGAACTTTCTGTTGAAATGGTTCATGTAAAACTGCGCCAGCAGCGGGATGTCCTCTTTCCGCTCCCGGAGCGGGGGAATCCGGATCTGCATGACATTCAGCCGGTAATACAGATCCTCCCGGAACCGGCCTTCTTTTACTTCCGTCTCCAGGGTCCGGTTGGTCGCGGCTGCCACCCTGACATTCACCTCGATATCCCGCAATCCCCCGACGCGGCGGATGACGCGGTCCTCCAGGAATGTCAGGAGCTTTGCCTGCATCGCAAGCGGCAGCTCCCCGATCTCGTCAAAGAAAACCGTTCCCCCGTCCGCGAGCTCGATCAGCCCTTTTTTTGTCTTTACGGCGCCGGTAAATGCTCCCTTTTCGTAACCGAAGAGTTCTGACTCGATCAGGTTCTCCGGGATAGCCCCGCAGTTGATCTTTACCAGCGGCTCCCCGGCCCGGGAACTGTTTTCGTGAATGGTATTCACCACCACCTCTTTGCCGGTTCCGGTCTCCCCGCAGATCAGGATATCCACATTGTCGTTCTCCGCCAGCACCCGGATCTCCTCCCGGATATGGCGCATCGCTTCGCTCTCCCCGATCAGCTTCTTGGGCCTGAGTTTCATCAGCTCCAGGGAGCGCTTCCGGGATCTCTCCTCCATGCCCCTGCGGATCACCAGGTCGATTTCTTCCAGGTCAAAGGGTTTCTGGATGTAATGGCTCACTCCGCGTTTCATGGCCTCCACCGCATTCTGGATAGACCCGTAGGCTGTCATGAGGATGATCATGGTATCCTCATCCAGGGCGCGGAATTCTTCCACATGGGCAATCCCGGTATCATTTCCCAGACGGTTGTCCAGAAGGATGACATCCGGGTGGAACTGTCCCATGAGTTCCAGTCCTTCTTTCACGGATTCCGCGCAGCGGACCGAATACCCCAGGTCCGTGAGCCCGTTTTCCATTGACATCCGTATCAGGAATTCGTCATCTATCACCAGAATCTTGTATTTCATACGATACTGTCCTCTCTTTCCTGCTCGCCCCGGCGGAACATGACTGCGGCCGTCGTTCCCTGCCCCGGAACAGATTCCAGGAAAAATGTGCCCCCGTTGTTTTCCGCAAGCCGCCGGACAATGGAGAGTCCCAGGCCGCCCTCCTCACCGTCAAGCACTTTCCGGGTTTTTTCCTCCGTCATTCCGGGGCCGTTGTCCCGCACGGCCACGAGCACGCCCTCCGGCCTGCGGTCCACCTCCAGGCGTATGACGCCCCCCGCGGAAACGGCTTTTATGCTGTTGTTGATCAGGTTTATCAGGATCTGGCGCAGTTCCTGCTCGTCAACCAGGAGCCACAGCTGCCCGGAGGTCCGCGATGTCAGGAGGATTCCCTTGTTTTCCGCGATCTTCAGGTACAGGAGAAGAATCTCGTCAAAGACATTATTCACGTTTACAACGGTTTTCTCGCTCTCCCTCTTCCGGGCGAGGTCGACCATATTCTCTATCAGGCGGTTGACCCGGTCCACTTCGCGGATCATCTCCGCGCAAAGCCTCCTGTCCCGCTCATCGGTGAGCCTCCGCTCCGTCACCTGGAGCCCGGTGCGTATCCCCGCCAGCGGGTTTTTTGCCTCATGGGCCATCTCCGCCGCCAGCTGCCCGGTGTAGGCCAGCTTCTCATCCATGCTGGCCTTCTCCTCCATCCTGCGCTTGTATGTCACGTCATCGATGGTGAGGAGGAGCCCCAGATCTTCTGATTTATCATGTCCCGTCAGCTTCCAGGAGCCGAATTCCAGGTCCCGGATACGCCCGGAGGAATCCGTGAGCCGCGCCGGCTCCGGAAATACGTCCTGCCTTGCCAGGATCCCGTCCAGGATATCCCGGAGACTTCTCCCGGTCTCATCCTTCTCATCCGCGTGTCCCAGCATGGACAGGGCCGGCCCGTTGCGGAATATTTCCTTTCCCTCCCGGTCAGCCACCACAATCCCCAGAGGGAGGTTTTCCACGATATTCTCATTCAGGGTTTTTACCCAGGTCAGCTCCTTTGTATGTTCTCCCAGGTTTTCCATCATCTTCTGAAACGCATCCGCCAGCTGTCCGATCTCATCGCCCCGCTCTGTGTACTCCTCCAGCTCGCGGATATCTCCTTCCCCGAGGTCAGGGGACTCATTGATCCCGGAGCAGATATCGGAAAGCTTCCGGACAGGGACGGCAATATTATAGGCGACCAGGACGGCCGTCTCAACAATAACCAGGAGCAGGCCGATTCCGCCCAGGATAACGTAGCGCTGTTCATAGAAAATACTGCGCATCTGCCCGGAAGCATTATCCTGCCCGAAACGCAGAAGGGCGGTAAAAATGATGATAATAGCCGTCACACAGATGAAGACAAACGGGAACAGTATTTTGTTCTCAATCGTGAAATACTTTTTCAGTCCGCTGTAATCTCTCATTTGCCCGTCCCCCTTCCTGCTGTGTACCGTCTGTCCTGTCCCGGCAGGGAACCCGCCACCAGGGCGAGGGAAGAACAGATAATCGCGGGCATGGCGGGATGCAGCTCCAGCAGCCCGGCGTAGTACATCGGGTACGCCGCCAGGGCCGCCAGGGCTCCGGCGATAATGCAGCACCATACACCCCTGATATTGATCCCCTTCCGCACAAACGGCAGGTAAATGGGCGGGAACATGAAGATCGCCACAATCCCCCAGATATCGCCGCCGTAAGAGAGCGTAAACTGCGGCGGGTTCAGGGTCAGGAGCATGGAGAGGGTGCCGGCGGCCAGAACCGTCACCCTTGCGATACTGACGATCCTGTGGTCCCTCAGCGGTTTCTCCCGCAATGCCCCCAGGACATCATAGGAGAAGGAGGAGGCTACCAGCAGCAGCTGGGAATTGGCGGTGGAAACACAGGCGCCGATGACGGAAAAGAAAAACAGGGCGCTGAGGGGTCCGTACAATTCATGGTTCAGAAGGCGGATAAAGATGTCGTCCGTAGTCACCTTTCCGGAAATGAAAGGAACCAGGACACGCATGGAGAGACCGATATGAATCAGGAAAAAATAGATGAGCGCCAGGATCCCGATGGAAACTATCACCGTCCGCACTGCCGTTTCCTTATCCTTCGCGCTCATCAGCCGGACAATATACTGGGCGTTTGCCGACAGGCCCAGCCCCCAGCCCCAGAACATGGAAAGGCTTGCCATCGGCGTGTACCGGCCGCCGAACAGGCGGAGCATCTGTCCTTTCTCCGTCGGCGACAGGGCCCCCGCATGGGGCATCCCCTCGATCTGTGAGGCAAGGCGGTACAGCTCGGTAAAACCGCCCGCCCGTCCCACCAGGGTCATACAGACCATGAACAGGCTCAGGATAAGCAGGCTCAGGTTCACCATATCTGTGCGGACAACGGAGCGGTAGCCTCCCAGGGTTGTGTAGAGGATAAACAGGTATACCAGGAGAACTGCTGCCGGAAAGGGGATATCGAACAGTTCCGACGCGATCATGCCGAAGCCTTTATACTGGGCCACCAGGTAAAAGATATAGACACAGATCAGGATGAGGCCGCATATCAGCTGCAGCGTCTTTGAACCGTACCGTTCCCTCAGCATCCCCGGCACCGTGATGGCGCCTGTCTCATAAAGCTTTCCGGCTGCCAGCCCCATGAGGAAGGCGCCCGAAAACCAGGGAATCACGGAATAGCCGAGCACCGGCAGCCCGTCCTCATAGATACTTCCCGTAAGGCTTAAGATGGTGATCGCCGAGATCCAGGTCCCGGTAAAGGTCGCGACACAGAACGGAAGGCTCAGCTGTTTCCCGCAGATAAAGTAATCCTGCGGTGTGTTCTCCCCGCGGAGACTGCTCTTTCCGATAATCAGCATGATCAGCGAATACAGGGTAAAAAAAGCCATATACAGGGCAGTTTTATCCATTCTTCTCCTCCCTCTGTCTCTTTATTCTACTCTTCCCGCGGGTTCTTATACCGCTCCAGGAACTTCCTCACATACTCTCCCGTGTAAGATTCCCGGCATCCGGCGATCTCCTCCGGGGTTCCCTCGGCGATGATGGTGCCGCCGCGGTCCCCTCCCTCCGGGCCGATATCAATAATATAGTCTGCCGTCTTGATGACATCCAGGTTGTGTTCAATCACGATGACTGTATTGCCGCTGTCGGAAAGCTTCCGCAGGATCTCCACCAGCTTGTGGACGTCCGCGAAATGCAGGCCGGTCGTCGGCTCGTCCAGGATATAGACAGTCTTGCCCGTACCCCTCCTGGAAAGCTCCGTGGCCAGCTTGATGCGCTGCGCCTCGCCGCCGGAGAGCTCCGTGGACGGCTGGCCGAGGCGGATGTAGCCCAGGCCTACGTCATACAGGGTTTTCACCTTTGTATAGATCTTCTGGACATTCTTAAAATACTCCAGCGACTCCTCCACCGTCATGTTCAGCACATCGCTGATATTTTTCCCCTTATAGCGGACCTCAAGGGTTTCCCGGTTGTAGCGCTTTCCGCCGCAGACCTCGCAGGGCACATAGATGTCCGGCAGGAAATGCATCTCGATCTTCACGATGCCGTCGCCCGCGCAGGCTTCACAGCGGCCGCCCTTCTTGTTGAAGCTGAATCTTCCTTTGTCATATCCCCGCATCTTTGCGTCGCTGGAGGCGGCAAAGAGGTCGCGGATCAGGTCAAAGGCCCCCGTGTAGGTCGCGGGGTTGGACCTGGGGGTGCGCCCGATGGGGGACTGGTCAATGGCAATGACCTTGTCCAGCTGTTCCACGCCCTCGATTCTGTCGTGGTCCCCCGGGATAGTTCGCGCCCGGTTCAGCTGCCTGGCCAGGGATTTGTAGATGATTTCATTGACCAGGGAACTCTTCCCGGAACCGGAAACGCCGGTCACGCAGGTCATAACGCCCAGCGGGAAGCTGACGTCAATATTCTTCAGGTTGTGCTCCCTCGCCCCGCGCACAGTGATCCATCCGGCGGGTTTCCTGCGTTCGGAAGGCACCGGAATCCTTTTCCTGCCGCTCAGGTAGTCTCCCGTCACGGATTCGGGGCACTTCATGATCTGCTCCGCCGTGCCGACGGCGATGATCTCCCCGCCGTGCTCTCCGGCTCCCGGGCCGATATCCACGATGCAGTCGGCCGCCAGCATGGTGTCCTCATCGTGTTCCACCACCAGGACGGAGTTGCCCAGGTCCCGGAGGCTCTTCAGCGTCGCGAGAAGCTTGTCGTTGTCCCTCTGGTGCAGGCCGATGCTGGGCTCGTCCAGAATATAGGCGACGCCCACCAGCCCGGACCCGATCTGGGTCGCGAGGCGGATGCGCTGGGCCTCGCCGCCGGACAACGTCCCGGTAGCCCTGGACAGGGACAGGTAATCCAGACCGACGTTGATGAGGAAGCTCACCCTGGAACGCACCTCTTTCAGGATCGGCGCCCCGATGGACTCCTGCATGGGCGAAAGCTTCAGCCCGTCAATGAATTCGCGGAACTTCACGACGCCCATGTTGGTGGCGTCGTAGATATTCTTTCCCCCGACGGTGACCGCCAGCGACCCCTTCTTCAGACGCTTTCCCCCGCAGGCCGGGCAGGGCGTAATGCGCATATAGCTCTCGTATTCCGCCTTCCCGATCTCGGAAGCGGTCTCCCGGTACCGCCGGTTCATGGCGGCGATCAGGCCTTCAAAGGCGATGTCGTAGACACCCTCGCCCCGCTGTCCACGGTAATGTACCTTCACAATCTTTCCGCCGGTCCCGTTGATCAGAATGTCGTGAATCTCCTGCGGGTACTCGCCGAAGGGCGTCTCCAGGCTGAAGGAGTACTCCTTCGCCAGGGCGGCAAGGATAGCGCCGGCAAAACTCTTCGGGTCCCCGGCGGACTGGAATCCGGGCGCCGCGATGGCGTTCTGCCGGATGGACAGGGTTTTATCCGGGATCAGCAGGTCCTCGTCAAACTCCATCTTATATCCAAGCCCGAAGCAATCCGGGCAGGCGCCGAAGGGATTGTTGAAGGAAAAACTCCGGGGCTCAATCTCCTCGATGCTGATGCCGCAGTCCGGACAGGAGAAATTCTGGCTCATGGTGACAGGTTCCCGGTCGCCGGCATCCACGATCATCAGGCCGCCCGACAGCTTCATCACCGTCTCGATGGAATCCGCAAGGCGCTTCTCTATCCCGGGCTTCACCACCAGGCGGTCCACAACAATCTCAATATTGTGCTTAAGATTCTTATCGAGCTTTATCTCCTCGGTCAGGTCATAGAGGCTGCCGTCCACCCTCACGCGGACGTAACCGCTCTTCTTGGCCTGGTCCAGCACCTTCTCATGCATGCCCTTCCGCCCGCGCACAATGGGGGCCAGAAGCTGGATCTTTGTCCGCTCCGGCATGGCCATGATCTGGTCCGACATTTCGTCCACGGTCTGGCGGCGGATCTCCCTTCCGCACTTCGGGCAGTGGGGAATCCCGATCCTCGCGTACAGCAGGCGCAGGTAATCGTAGATCTCCGTCACCGTTCCCACGGTAGACCTGGGATTCCGGTTGGTTGATTTCTGGTCAATGGAAATGGCCGGCGGGAGTCCCTCAATGCTCTCCACATCCGGCTTTTCCATCTGTCCCAGGAACTGTCTCGCGTAGGATGACAGGGATTCCATATACCGTCTCTGTCCCTCCGCGTAGATGGTATCAAACGCCAGGGAAGACTTTCCGGAACCCGAAATCCCCGTGAGGACTACCAGCTCGTCTCTCGGGATATCCAGGCTGATATCTTTCAGGTTATGTTCCTTCGCTCCGCGAATCTTAATATATTTCTTCGGCATAAAACTTGTCTCCGTTGTTCTCTCTTGTCCTGTACTCTATTGTATCACATCTGCCATCCCTGATGGGTATATATCATCATACCGCAACGGAGGCGCGAATGCAAACATTTGTTCTGTTTTTTGGAGGATACATTCGGCTCCGGTCCAAGTCCCACTGAGATAAAAAAAACCGCGGTGTTCCCCGCGAAAGCCTCTTTCGGGCAGGCTTCCGCGGAAAAAACCGCAGTTTCGGATTCCCAGGTAAAACAATTCTTCTATGGCGCGAGCACCGCCGCCAGGAAGATGACAAACAGGGCGCTCACCAGGTTGGCCGTGACGGTATAGGCCAGGATCCGCCCGTTCGAGGCGACTTTCCCGTAGATACCCCGGTAGACAAGATACTCGATGACAATGACCGCGACCTCTCCGACAAACACAAAACCCCAGTACGGCACCGGGTTCTCCGGGAGCAGGCAGAATACCAGGAGCAGGAAATTGAAGCTCAGGTTGGAGCAGAGATTCACCAGCAGGGTCCAGCCGGCGGGTCTCATGCGAAAGGCCAGGGCCAGCAGGAACTCCAGGAGCATGGTAATCAACGCCACCACCGTCATCAGGAAAATGGCCATGACGATGAAAAATACCATACTTCCCTCGCGGGGGTCGTTCGGATCCACGGGCTTCCCGTCCTTCTCCGGCAGGATGGTCTGCGCTTTTTGCGAGGCCGCGTCAAAGGTAATCTCCCCGTAATACAGGTAAGGGGTGCTGCTGTAAACCTCAAAGGGATCCGACAGGGCGAGGACATTTCCCTCTCTGTCAATGACAGCCAGGCGCACGGCCGGGACATCATGTCCCGTCAGGAAATGATACCCCGAATCATATCCGACAGCTCTCAGCACCGCAGCGCCGGAAGCGTCTTCTCCGCTCTCCGCCGCCGGGTCCGTCCCGCTGCCGGGAGAGCTTAATTCCCCCGTGAATTCTCCGCGGACATCATGGCACATGTAGCTCACATAGCCGTCAGCATCCAGGGATACCAGCTCACAGTCCTGCGGAATTTTTGCATTCTCCAGGGCTTTCGCGTTGCAGTCTGTATATTCTTCCGCGGGTATCCGATCCTTCGGGGCGAGGAAATCCACGCCCCAGCTCCCCTCCGGCGGGTTTTCCACCGTGACTGTAAAGAAATACTGCGGAACGGGCGCATTTGCCAGGGCAGGCACGGAAAGCTGCAGGCAGAACATCAGCACCGCCAGCCAGAATACTGCAGTCCTGCACCGGGGGCGCCCCGGAAAGCTCCGTGAGAATGACTGTCTTGCCATGTATCTCCTCTCCTTTCGGATTGGGCACAATCATCAGAATCTGTTAACATCCTAGACCAAAATGGTTCCCGATGCAACAGTCTTCGCGTTATTCCCTGCGCTCATTCCGGTTCTCTTA
>ONXW01000262.1 GCA_900321915.1 uncultured Eubacteriales bacterium | reverse complement strand
GGCGTACAGCTGTCTTCATACAGGAAAAAAGCATGCTCATAAGCTTTCACTGCCCACAGCCTGGCTTTTTTTACCAGGACATATTTTTCCCCCAGGGAGGAAAAATAAGCGTAGGCTGCGTATTTCCGGCCGTCCGTCTCCCGGTCCTTCTCTATATCAAAGGTCCCCGCGTATTTTGCGAGGACAGTGTTTAAATATGCTGACTGATCCATGAAACAAACCCCGGTCCGCCTTCCGAATTAAGAAGCCTGCTCTTTCTTCCGCATGAGATTTTCCAATTCTTTATACTCTGTTTATAAAAATTTTACAATATGATGTTTTGTCAACAATCGACATTTTTGCTTATTCTGTTCAAAAAAAAAGAGGGATTTCTCCCTCTTCCTCCTGTTTTCAAAACCTGTTGTTATGTTGTGTATAACGCATGATTATGCATATACTACCGGTTTCCCTGTCCTTTTTCCATCTCCTGCAGTCTCTTTATGATCCGCTCCATCAGGCCTACCCGGCGCATCGGCGTCATCAGGTAATAACCGTCGATATAGGGGCGGATCTTCTCCGCGATCTCCGCGGAGATCTCCACCGCCAGGTCCTCTCCCTGCGCGCGGTCCAGCCCTTCATAGCGGTCGATAATCTCCTGGGAAACGGTGATCCCGTTGATCTCATTGTTCATGAAAACCGCGTTCCGGTGGCTGATGACGGGGATGATTCCGCCGAGAATCCAGCCGGAAAGCTCTTTCCTGCTCATCTTCAGGTTCTCCAGGGCCTGTTCCGAGAGTACGGGCTGTGTCAGGAACCCGATCATGCCGGATTCTTCCTTCTCCTTTGCCCTCTTAAGCTCCATCGGAAAATTCACCGCATTCAGGTCCAGGGCGCCGAAGATCTGGAAGGGTTCCCGGAAGGTCTCCCTGTTCAGGGAATTGACAAAAGCGCCCAGCTTTCTGGAATTGAAGTGGTACACGCTCTTCACCTCATCGCGCTCCGCCGTGGGGATCGGGTCTCCCGTGACAATGAGCACGTTCCGGATGTTTTCCGCATACAGTCCCAGCAGCAGCGCCTTGGTCGCGTTGACATTCCTGTCCCTGCAGGTCATATGGGGAATGACATCCAGGTCCAGTTCCCTTTTCACCTTGCAGGCGAGAAGGCTGGAATCCATGCGGGCCCTGGCGATGGGGCAGTCGGCGATGGTGATGGTATCGGCCCCCGCCGCCTGCAGGCGTCTCGCGTCATCCATAAACCCGGTGGCGTCCGCGTTTCTGGGGGAATCCAGCTCCACCGCAAAGACGCACTTCCCCTCCGCAATCTTCTGGGCAAACCTGTTATTGATAAGGATCCGGTGTTCCGTCTTCCCTTCCTGTTCCTGCATCCCGGCGGCCGACCGCGGAAGCATCTTCCCGGGCTTCAGGCCGGAGGAAGAAATCTTCCCTGCCAGGTCCCGGATATAGTCGGGGGTTGTGCCGCAGCATCCGCCGAGAATCCGGACGCCGAGCCCGGCGATCTCCATGACGCGCCCCGCAAAGTATTCCGGACTGTTTTCAAAGTAAGTGCGGAATCCGCGGACTGTGGGATATCCCGCGTTCGGCATGGCCATGAGGTTCATTCCGCCCCCGGCAAGCCCCGCCAGCAGCTGTTTCATATGCCCCGCCGAGGAGACGCAGTTCAGTCCCACGGCGTCGAACAGGCCTGTGGCGTACAGCTCCTCCAGCATGGTGCGGTAGAAACGCCCGTCCCTGGAAAATCCGTCCGGAAGCACGCCGAAGGAGGCCAGGATGACCGCGTCCGGCTGCGCCTGCCGGATATGGGCCGCCGCTTCCCTGAGCCCGACGTCCGTACTCTGGGTCTCAAACAGGAAGTTGACCGCGCCCTCCGCGAGGAAAATATCCGCATTCCTGATATAGGCTTCCGCTATCTCCTCCGGCGTCTCTCCCGGCGCGGGACCGAAATCGGCGAACACAAAAACTGCCTTCCCGTCCGATTCCGCTTCCCTGCGGCATTCCTCCGCAATGGCAAATCCCTTCCGGACCACCTTTTCCGAGGCTTCCTCCCCGCCCATGGACGGCGCGTAAGCCCCGAAGGTGTTGGTCTTGACCGCCTTCGCACCGGCCGCGATATACTCCCTGTGGATCTCTTTTACCCGCTCCGGGTGGGCGAGGTTCTCCAGCTCGCAGGCCTCATAGGTACCCTCATATTTTACCGCGTACCAGGTGCCGAAGGCGCCGTCGAACAGCAGGATATTCTCATTCATATAGTCCCGTACATTCATGGCATTTCCCCACATTCTGAATCATGATAAGTGTATATTATATCAATTCAGTAGGATAAGCAATCCCCCCGCGGAGGCGAACCTTCGCGGGGGGATTCAGAAAGGATTCGGTTTTACGCGATGCCGGTCACAGTGTAGTCCTTATCTTCCACAGCCTTTTTCAGGACTTCGTCCGCCACCTCGGCGCTCATCTCCACCACGGCGGTGCCGGCCTCATGGCTCACCTTTGCCTCCGTGACGCCTTCCAGCTTCTCCAGAGCCTTCTTTACGGTCGCCTCACAGTGCACACACATCATTCCCTCGATATTCATGGTCTTTGTCATAACTGCCTTCTCCTTTTCTTCTGTCATTTCCTTAATATCATGAACCGCTGCGGCGCCTTCGTCCGTCACGGTCACTGTCTCTGTCTCCCCGCCGGCTGCGGCGGCTTTTATCATGGTCTTCTTCTTTCCCCGCATCAGGGCCGGATTGTGCATGTCAAACAGATTGAGCCTCAGGGCGTTCATGCAGACGCAGAAGCTGGAAAGGCTCATGGCTGCCGCCCCGTACATGGGCTTCATGGCAATCCCGTACAGGCCCATGGCCAGCGGGATGCAGATGGCATTATAGAAAAATGCCCAGAACAGGTTCTCGTGGATATTCCGGATCGTCGCCCGGCTCATGCGGATCGCCGCGGAGACGTCCAGCAGGCTGTTCTTCATGAGGACCACATCCGCCGCGTCCACCGCCACATCGGCGCCGGCGCCGATGGCAATGCCGATATCCGCCCGGGTCAGGGCCGGCGCGTCGTTGATGCCGTCGCCCACCATGGCCACCTTTCCCTGCTCCTGCAGGCGGCGGATGACATTCTCCTTCCCGTCCGGAAGGACGCCGGCCACCACCTCGTCCACGCCGGCCGCCTGTCCCACGGCCTTCGCAGTGCGCTCATTGTCCCCGGTCAGCATAACCACGCGGATTCCCATATCCCGCAGCTCCCGGATGGCGCGGGGGCTGTCCTCCTTCATGCTGTCCGCCACGGCGATGATGCCCAGAAGCTCTTCTTCCCGGGCGAACAGAAGGGGTGTCTTGCCCTGCTCCGCCAGCATATCAGCCTGGCCGCGGACATTCTCCGGCACCCGGACCGTATCCTGCATAAATTTAAGACTTCCGCCGGTTACATTTTCCCCTTTCACCAGAGCTGTCACGCCGTTGCCGGGAAGTGCCCGGAACTCCTCCGAGACCTGCGCGGCAATGCCCTTTGCCGTTCCTTCCTCCACAATGGCCTTCGCCAGCGGGTGCTCACTCTTCACCTCCAGGGCATAGGCCAGGGAGAGCAGTTCTTCCTCGGTGACATTTCCGGCCGGAAGAATATCCGTCACCGCGGGCGTCCCGCTGGTGATGGTGCCTGTCTTGTCCAGGGCCGCCACTTCCACACGGCCCGTCTCCTCCAGGGCCTGGGCGGTTTTATATAAGATACCGTTCTTTGCCCCCATGCCGTTCCCCACCATGATGGCCACGGGTGTGGCAAGGCCCAGGGCGCAGGGACAGCTGATAACCAGGACAGAGATGCCACGGGCGATGGCAAAGCCAAAATCCTTCCCGGCCGCCATCCAGCCGAACATGGTCAGAAGCGCGATCCCGATGACCACCGGGACAAATATTCCGGAAACCTTGTCCGCGATACGGGCCAGGGGCGCCTTGGTGGCCGCCGCGTCACTCACCATCCGGATGATCTGGGACAGGGTGGTATCCTCCCCGACACGGGTCGCCCGGCAGCGGATGTAGCCGGACTGGTTGACTGTGGCCGCGGAGACCCCGTCTCCCTCGGATTTATCCACGGGAATGCTCTCCCCGGTGAGCGCGGCCTCATTGACTGCACTGCTGCCCTCGATGATGACGCCGTCCACCGGGATATTCTCCCCGGGGCGGACCACAAAGATATCTCCCTGCTGCACTTCCTCGACGGAGACCTCCGTCTCTTCCCCGTCCCGGATAAGAACTGCCGTCTTCGGCGCCAGCTTCATCAGGCTCTTCAGCGCGTCGGTGGTCCGTCCCTTGGACATGGCCTCCAGCATCTTTCCGATGGTAATGAGGGTCGGGATCATGGCCGCGGATTCAAAGTAGAGATTCATTCCGTAATGATGCGCCGTCGCCATGTCACCGTTTCCCATCGCGTCGATCATAAAGAAAAGCTCCGCCAGGCTGTATCCAAAGGAGGCAGTCGATCCCAGGGCCACCAGGGTATCCATGTTCGGCGCCCCGTGGAACAGGCTCTTATAGCCGCTGGTAAAAAACTTCGCGTTGATGACCATAATCACGATGGCCAGAAGCATCTCCAGGACGCCCAGCGCCACCGGGTTTGCAAAAATGGCCGGCACGGGCCACCCCAGCATCATGTGCCCCATAGAACAATACATCAGCACCAGCAGAAAACCCAGGGACCAGATGAGTCTTCTGCGGAGGATGGGCGTTTCATGATCCTTCAGGGCTTCCTCCTGCTCCGCCAGGCGTTCCGCGGCGGATCCCTTCTGCGCGGCAGAGCCCCGCTTCGATGCGCCGTAGCCCGCATCTTCCACGGCCCGGATGATATCCGCCGCCGAGGCTGTTCCCTCCACTCCCATGGAGTTGGTGAGCAGGCTCACCGAGCAGGATGTCACGCCGGGCACCTTCGATACGGCCTTTTCCACCCGGGCGCTGCAGGCTGCGCAGCTCATTCCGGTCACATTATACTGCTCCATTGTCTCATCTCCTGTCTGTGTCCCTATTTCATCAGCTTCTGCAGCACCTTCACCAGCTCTTCGATAGTCTCGTCGTCCCCGCGTCGGATATCCTCTGCCACGCAGGTGCGGATGTGGCTGCCCAGAAGCTCCTTATTGAAGCTGTTCAGGGCGCTGGTGACCGCCGACACCTGGATCAGGATATCCGGACAGTAGGCATTCTTCTCCAACATCCCCTCGATTCCCCGGATCTGGCCTTCAATCTTTTTCAGGCGGTTCATCAGGCTCTGAAACTCCTTGTCGGACCGCATTTTCATTCTCATATGTTCTTCCATTGGCGGATTACCTCCTTCGGATAAATACTATACCCCCGTAGGGTATATGTCAAGATGTTTTTTCTCTTTGTTTCCTCTATATCATTCTTGACGCCACTTTTAATTTCTATGTATAATAGCAATATCTGCGCGTTATGGCAGAAATCTGATTTTTGGCTTCTCTTCTTTTCAGACAGAGAAGCGAGGGGGAATTCATGAACGAAAAACGTTCCAATCCTGCTGCCCTCCTTCCCATTGTGGTTTTTCTTGTTTTCTACCTGGGAAGCGGCATCTACTTTGAGTATATCAACCCGCCGGAAGGCGGGATGGGCTTCTACATCATGTCTGTTGTCGTGGCCTTCTCCATCGCCCTTGTCGTCGCCTTCCTGCAGAACCGGGAACTCTCCTTTGAGGAGAAGATCCATGTAGCCGCAAAGGGAATCGGGGATGACAACATTACTATCATGATCTTTATCTTCCTGATGGCGGGCGCTTTCAGCGGCCTGGCCCAGAACGCCGGCGGCGCGGCTTCCACGGCCAATCTCCTGCTGAACCTGATTCCGGGGACCTTCGCCATCCCGGGATTGTTCCTCATCGCCTGCCTCATCTCCATGGCCATGGGCACCAGCGTGGGAACCATCTCAGTCCTCACCCCCATCGCCGCTGCGGTGGCGGAAGGCGCAGGCCTTCCTCTCGCCCTCTGTGTCGGAACCGT
>ONXW01000078.1 GCA_900321915.1 uncultured Eubacteriales bacterium | reverse complement strand
TATTTATTTATGTACGACTACACCGTCAATCAGCCCGTAGGCCTGTGCTTCCTCAGCACTCATATAGTGGTCACGGTCTGTGTCCCGTTCCACGATCTCAAGCGGCTGTCCCGTGTTTTCCGCAAGGATCCTGTTCAGCTTCTGCTTGGTCTGAAGGATGTGTTCCGCAACGATCTGAATCTCCGTAGCCTGACCCTGGGCGCCGCCCGAAGGCTGATGGATCATGATGGTTGCATTGGGAAGAGCGTAACGTTTGCCCTTTGTGCCGCCCGCGAGCAGGAAAGCGCCCATGCTGGCAGCCATTCCCAGACAAATAGTGGAAACGTCGCATTTGATATAGCGCATGGTATCGTAGATCGCCATGCCGGCCGAAACGGAACCGCCGGGGCTGTTGATGTACAGCTGAATGTCCTTTTTGGGGTCTTCCGCCTCCAGGAATAAAAGCTGTGCCACCACAAGGCTGGCCGTCACATCCGTCACCTCTTCACCGAGGAAGATGATCCGGTCGTTCAAAAGCCGGGAATAGATGTCATAGCTTCTTTCGCCGCGGCTTGTCTGTTCGATGACATAGGGTATATACATAGGCATCTCTCTTTCCGGTCTGATCAGACCTCTTTAGCGGCCTCTGCGAGCAGCGTCACTGCCTTCTGGACTGCAACATCTTTTCTGATCTGGTTAAGAGTATCCTCGTTGAAGGTCTCTTTCAGTTTTTCAGCTTCCATTCCGTAGGCGGAAGCCATCTTGCCGAGCTCTTCGTCCAGCTCTTCGTCAGAAACCTGGATGTCCTCCGCTTCGGCTACCTTTTCCAGCACCAGACGGGTCTGGATCTGCTTTAAGGCCTGCGGCTTGCTCTGTTCGATCAGCATCTCCATGCTCTGGCCGGTAAACTGTGAATACTGCTCCATGGAAAGGCCCTGCATTTCCAGACGGTTTGCGAAATCTTCCATCATCTGGCGCGCCTGGGTATCGATCATCGCGTCCGGGATCTCCATCTGCGCGTTTTCGATCACTTTTTCGACAGCCGCGTCTTCTTTGGCACGGAGAGCTTCGTCTTCTTTTTTCTTTTTCAGGTTTTCGCGGATGCTGGTCTTGTATTCATCCAGTGTGTCGAATTCCGACACATCCTGTGCAAAATCATCGTCCAGTTCCGGAAGCTCTTTGTATTCCACCTTCTTGATGTCGCAGGCAAATACGGCTGCTTTTCCGGCCAGGGACTTCTCCTGATATTCTTCCGGGAAGGTAACGTTTACTTCTACATGCTCACCGGCTTTTGCGCCGATCAGCTGATCCTCGAATCCGGGGATGAAGCTGCTGCTGCCAAGAACCAGCGGATAGTCGCTGCCCTTGCCTCCTTCAAACGGAATGCCGTCGACTGAGCCGTCAAAGTCCAGGGTCACGCGATCGCCGGACTCTGCGCCGCGGTCTTCCACGGTGATGTAGCGGGAGTTCTTTTCCTGCTCTCTTCCAAGCTCGGCGTCCACTTCTTCATCTGTCACTTCCACCTTGGATGCAGGAACCTCGACTCCCTTGTATTCTCCAAGCGTGACTTCGGGACGAACGGCGACTTCCGCGGTGAAGATGAAGGGCTTGTCGCTCTCCAGCTGTACAACATTGATGGACGGTTGGGAAACGATGTCCAGGCCGCTCTCTTTCATTGCCTTGCGGTATTCCTCTGGAATCACGTCGTTGGCTGCGTCCTCCAGGAAAACGCCCTTGCCGTAAAGACGCTCGATCATCTTACGGGGTGCTTTTCCTTTGCGGAAGCCGGGGACTGCGATCCTGCCCCTTGTCTGCAGATAAACGGCGTTGATGGCCTTTTCCATATCTTCCACGGAAACCTCGACCGTAAGTCTGGCCATGTTCTTCTCTAAATTCTCAACCTGTACACTCATGCTGCTTTGTTCCTCCTTAAACCCATGCGGGCGTTTTTATTGTTTTAAGGGACCGTGGCATGTCACCCGGTCACAGTCATTATGCAAGTATATCATAGGAAGCGGAAAAATAAAAGAACTTTTTTTACCAGTGCCTGTAAACGACCTGATCAGCGATCTCGCGGGCTTTTTCGGGTCTCGTCAGTACGGAGATGATCTGCAGTGAGAAATCGGTGGAAGTGCCCATTCCGC
>ONXW01000173.1 GCA_900321915.1 uncultured Eubacteriales bacterium | reverse complement strand
CCGTTTCGGCTACCCCGCGAGAAAGATGACAACCATCGGGGTGACCGGCACGAAAGGAAAGACTACGACCACCTATATGATCAAGTCGATCCTCGAAGCCTGCGGGCAGAAGACGGGACTCATCGGCACCAACGGCATTGTGATCGGGGACACCCACACGCCCACGGAGAACACGACGCCCGAGTCGTACATCCTGCAGAAAAGCTTCGCCGATATGGTGGAGCAGGGCTGCAGGTACATGGTGATGGAGGTATCCTCCCAGAGCTACAAGATGCGCAGGGTCAACGGAATTCACTATGATTACGCCATCTTCATGAATATCGCCAATGACCATATCGGCCCCAATGAGCACAAGGATTTCGAGGAATACATCGGTTTCAAGAAATGCCTCCTGAAGAACTCCGGCATTGCCCTGGTCAACCGGGACGACGAGCATTTTGAGGAGATCATTGAGGGAGCGACAGCGCAGATCCTGACATTTTCCACGGAGGGAAAGGCCGATTTCGTGGCGGATGACATCAGGTATATAAGGGAACATGATTTTGTCGGCGTGGATTTCGCCATGCACGACAACAGACCGGGGGCCCCTGTCCCCGAGAACCGTCTCCGTGTGTCGGTGCCCGGCAGGTTTAATGTCACCAACGCCCTGGCGGCCGCCGCGGTATGCTCCTGGTTCGACCTTCCCGCGGACCGGGTGGCACATGCTCTTGAGAACCTGAAGATCACGGGCCGGATGGAGATAGTTTACAAGTCAAAGCTCTGCACCGTGATTGTGGACTATGCCCATAACGGGGTCAGCATGGAGACGCTCCTCAGGACGCTCAGGGATTACAATCCGGGCAGGCTGGTGTGTGTCTTCGGATGCGGCGGAAACCGCGCGAGAGACCGCAGGTTCACCATGGGAGAGATAGGCGGAAGATACGCGGACCTGAATATCATTACCGCAGACAATTCCCGTTTTGAGAAGGTTGAAGACATCATGGCCGATATTAAGACCGGCATGGCGAGATCGAACGGCAATTATATCGAGATCCCGGATCGCCGCGAAGCTATCCGCTACAGCCTTGCGCATGCCGAGGAGGGCGATATTATCGCCGTTATCGGGAAAGGACATGAGGATTATCAGGAAATTAACGGCGTAAAGCACCACTTCCTGGACAGGGAAGAGGTGGAGCGCGCCGTGGCAGAGCTCGGACTTTAATCCGGCTGGACAGGCTGCTTTGTCGGCATGCGCAGGGAAAGAATGCGTTACTGATAAGGCAGTTTTTCCGTTATTTAAGAGAGAGGGCTAAATGATGAATATTACAGCAGCGGAAGCCGCGCGCGCCTGCGGCGGCAGGATTATCGCGGGGGATCCCGGCACCGTAATCGAGAATATCAGTATCGATTCACGCGTCATGCGGGGGAATGACCTTTTTGTCCCGATTATCGGCGAGAGGACGGACGCCCACCGTTTTATTGACAAAGCCATGGAAAACGGGGCCTGCGCGACGCTGACCTCCGAGCATGATGCCGCGCCGGAGGGGGCTTCCGGCGTCTGGATCCGGACGGAGGATACCGTCTCCGCACTCCAGGATATCGGCGTGATGCTCAGGGACAGGCTTTCCATGCCCGTGGTGGGCATTACCGGCAGCGTCGGGAAGACCTCAACCAGGGAGATTACCGCAGCCGCCCTGTCCGCGAAGTACAATACCTTCAAAACACCGGCGAACCACAACAGCCAGATCGGTGTGCCGCTCACAATATCGGAGATTGATCCTTCGGCGGAGGCGGCCGTGCTGGAGCTCGGCATGAGCGAGCCCGGGGAGATGTCAGTAATCTCCAGGGTGGCGAAGGCGGATATCGCCATCATGACAAATATCGGCGTATCCCATATTGAAAATCTGGGATCGCGGGAGAATATCCTGAAAGAAAAGCTTCACATCCAGGACGGGATGAAAGAAGGCGGGGTGCTGATCGTGAACGGGGACAATGACCTGCTCCGCACCGTCGTGCCCAACCCCGGAATCCGCCTCATCCGCTACGGTACGGAACCGTGGCAGGACTGCCGCGCGGAGGACATCACCATGGAGAACGGATTCCCGCGCTTCACCTTTGTGTTCGGGGAAAAACGGATCCCGGTGAAGCTGTCCGTGATGGGGGAGCACCAGATCCTGAATGCCCTGGCGGCCCTGGCCGCGGCGGACTGTCTGGATGTGCCCCTGGAGGACGCGGCGAAGGCGCTGGAGTCTTACCGCGGTTTTAAGGGGAGGATGGATGTCTCTTCCGTGAATGGAATGACCATCCTGGACGACAGCTACAATGCCAGCCCCGATTCCATGAAGGCTGCGCTCCGTGTGCTCCAGTCCCTCTCCGGGTGCCGCAGAAAGATTGCCGGCCTCGGCGACATGAAGGAGCTCGGGACGGACGAGGTGCGGTTCCACAGGGATATCGGCGCCGTCATCGCCGGAATGAAGCCGGATCTTCTGGTCACCTACGGGGATCTTGCCCGGGAGATAGCCAAGGGGGCATTTGCCGCCGCGGGATACCGTGAAACCATCCGAATGGAAGCGTTCGACGCGCCGGAGGATAAGGAAGAACTGATTTCGTTTCTCAAGGGAGAGCTCAGGGAGGGCGACGCCGTCCTGTTCAAGGGCTCCAACAGCATGAAACTGGGAGAAATTGCCGCATGCTTTACGCGGAAATAATCATAGATATCGCGCACGCCAGCGTGGACCGGGTATTTCATTACCGTGTGCCGGACAGCCTGGCGGATAGCGTTCACGTGGGGGATCCTGTGAAGGTGCCGTTCGGCGCGGGAAACCATATCCGGCACGGCTATATCATCGGCTTTACGGACAGCACCGACTATGCCCCCGAAAAAATCAAGGAGATCGCCGGCGCCGACAGGGGCGGGCTCTCTGTCCAGTCGCAGCTCATAAGCCTCGCTTCCTGGATGAGGGAAACCTACGGGGGGACGATGACCCAGGCCCTGAGGACCGTGCTGCCGGTGCGGCAGAAGGTGCGCCCGAAGGTCAGGAAAACCCTTGTCTGCCGCATGAGCCGGCCGGAGCTTCTCCTGCAGATGGAGGAGGCAAAAAGGAAGAATTTCCGCGCCAGGCTGCGTCTTCTCGAGGGATTTCTGGAAAACCGCGAAATACCCCTGGAGATGGCAAGGCAGCAGCTGAATATCTCCGACGCCACCATCCGGCCGATGACCGCAAAAGACCTGATTTCGGTGGAAAGCAGGACGGAAGTGCGGGGAGGCGCGGACTTTGCCGGCAATACCGGTAGCAAGACAGAACTGAATGAGGAGCAGGAAAAGGCCTGCCGGGAATTTTTTTCCCGTTGGGAAGCCGGGGATCGGGAACCCGAGCTTTTATACGGGATCACGGGAAGCGGGAAGACCGAAGTCTATATGGAGATGATAGCGAGGGTTCTCTCGGAAGGGAAAGAAGCGATCCTCCTTATCCCGGAGATCTCTCTGACATGGCAGACGGTGCTCCGGTTTTACCGGAGATTCGGGGACTGCATCGCCATAATGAATTCCCGTATGTCCGAGGGGGAACGGTACGACCAGTGGGAGCGCGCCAGGGACGGAAAATGCAGGGTCATGATCGGCCCCAGGTCGGCGCTGTTCGCGCCGTTTTCGAATCTCGGGCTGATTATCATCGACGAGGAGCACGAGACGTCCTACAAGAGCGAAAACACACCCCGCTACCACGCCGGGGAGACGGCGGTGAAGCGGGCCAGGCTCTGCGGGGCGAAGGTCGTATTCGGATCCGCGACGCCCTCCGTGGAGAGCGCCTTTTACGCCCAGGCCGGAAGATACCGGCTGATGAAGCTGACAAAGAGGGCTGTTCCGGGAAGCCGGGTGCCCTCGGTCCATATCGTTGACATGAGGAAGGAGCTGGCGGAGGGAAACCGGTCCATCTTCAGCGGGATGCTTCGGGAGAAAATCACATCCTGCCTGGAGCGCGGCGAACAGGCCATGCTGTTTATCAACCGGAGGGGATATTCCACCTTTATCTCCTGCCGGTCCTGCGGAAAGCCGATCCGCTGCCCGCACTGCGACGTCTCCCTGACGCTTCACGGGAGGAACCGCCTTGTTTGTCATTACTGCGGATATGAGACGGCGAGGACCTCTGTGTGTCCCTCCTGCGGTTCTCCCTATCTTGCCGGCTTCGGAACCGGTACGGAACGGCTCCAGGAGATGACGGAACAGGAGTTTCCGGGAGCCCGGATACTCCGGATGGACGCCGATACGACGAGGAAAAAAGGCGGGCACAGGGAGATCCTGGAGCAGTTTGCCGCCGGGGAGGCGGATATCCTGGTGGGAACGCAGATGATTGTCAAGGGCCATGATTTCCCGCGGGTCACCCTGGTCGGCATCATGGCTGCGGATTTATCCCTGAACACGCCGGATTTCCGGAGCGCTGAGCGGACATTCCAGCTGCTCACCCAGGCCGCGGGAAGAGCCGGAAGGGGAAATGCGGCGGGGGATGTGGTAATCCAGACCTACCTTCCGGACCATTATGCCGTGCGTTTTGCCGCCAAACAGGATTATGACAGCTTTTTCCGGGAAGAGATGCGGTTCCGCAGGCTTGCGGGATACCCACCGGCGGTTCACATGGCGGCCGTGTGGTTCAGCTCCGGGGACGAGCAGAAGGCCGGGCAGTCCGCCGGTGCCTTTGCCGATGCCGCCCGGAAGATGTATCCGGAGAAGGAGCTTGCCGTCATCGGCCCGGTCAATGCCTCCGTGTACCGCGTGAACGACGTTTACAGAAAAATTTTATATTTTAAGAGTGCAAATTATGATATAATACGATATCTCGGCAAAATGGCGGAAAAACAGGAAGGCGCGGAAAACGGGGCGCCGCTGTCCATCCAGTTTGACCTGATATAAGGGGCGTGAAGCCTGTTTCATGAGAAAGGACTGATTATCAGATGGCTATCCGACAGATACGTACCATGGGAGACGAAGTTTTGGAGAAGGTCTGCAAGCCGGTGAAGGAGATGACACCTTCCCTCGCGGAGCTGATCGACGACATGTTTGATACAATGTACAGCGCCGAGGGCGTAGGCCTTGCGGCCCCCCAGGTGGGAATCCGCAAGAGAATAGTGGTAATTGACGTGGACGACGGCAACCAGTATGTGCTGATTAACCCTGTCATCACCATGATGGAGGGGGAGCAGACCGGTTCCGAGGGGTGCCTCAGCGTTCCCGGAAAGTCCGGTACCGTGACACGGCCGCAGAAGGTTACCGTACATGCCCTTGACCGCAATATGCAGGAGTTCGACCTGACGGCGGAGGATCTTCTCGCCAGGGCCATCTGCCATGAGTGCGACCATCTGGAGGGCAAACTCTACGTAGACCTTGTGGAGGGCGACCTGATGGATGTCGTACAGGAAGAGGAAGAAGAATGAAAACGGTTTTTATGGGAACGCCGGATTTCGCCGTGGCCATTCTCAATGCGGTGAAGGGCGCCGGGCATGAAATCAGCGCCGTGGTGACGCAGCCGGACCGTCCGAAGGGGCGCGGGAAAGCGGTCGCCATGTCGGATGTGAAGGTGCGGGCCCTGGAGCTGGGAATTCCGGTGCTGCAGCCGGAGCATGTCAGGAACAATCCGGAATTTGCCGAAGCGCTCCGCGCGATACAGCCGGATGTGATTGTGGTTGCCGCTTTCGGGCAGATCCTCCCGGAAGAGATCCTTAAGCTGCCCCGGCTGGGATGCATCAATGTCCACGCGTCCCTCCTTCCGAAATACCGCGGCGCCGCGCCGATCCAGCACGCGGTCATCAACGGGGACGAAGTCGCCGGGGTGACAACCATGCAGATGGCTGCGGGAATGGATACCGGCGACATGCTGGAGAAGGCTTCCGTTACCCTTGCGCCGGATGAGACCGGGGGAAGCCTGTTTGATCGCCTGGCCGCTGTCGGTGCGGAACTGATTGTTTCCACCCTGAAAAAGGCGGAGGAGGGCACACTTGTCCCCGAGGCGCAGGACGAAGCCCTGGCCACCTATGCCGGAATGCTGGACAAGAAGTCCGGAAGGATTGACTGGACGATGCCGGCAGTCCGGACAGAGTGCCTGATCCGCGGCCTGAATCCCTGGCCTACCGCATATACGGGGCGCGCAGGGAAGATGCTCAAGATCTGGAAAGCAGAAGTGGTGCCGGCAGGAGAGCAGACAGCCATACCGGACGGCATGGTTCCCGGTGATGTTGTAACAGTCCGGAAGGACTCATTTTCCGTCCTCACCGGCGACGGGCTGCTGCGCATCCTTGAGGTCCAGCCGGAAGGCAGGAAGAGGATGACCGCGGACGCCTATCT
>ONXW01000243.1 GCA_900321915.1 uncultured Eubacteriales bacterium | reverse complement strand
GGCTGTCCTGCGTGAGGCGGTCCCGGAGGAACGGGTCCTCCCGGAGGAATTTCCGGAGCCTCTTGTATTATTGTTTGCCATACAATCAATCCTTTTCATATAAAATAGGGGAGTCGTGAAAATAATACCCCATATATTGTATCATAACACAGCCTGTTTGGAAAATGTTGAATTGTTGCAATTTTCTGAAGGGAATGTTATGATGATTTCGTTTATATATATTCTGTTCAAAAAAGGGATTTCTTATGAATGTTATAGTTATTGGCTGTGGTAAAGTCGGTGTGACCCTGGCGGAGATGCTGGTCCGTGAGGGTCATAACGTTGTTATGGTAGACAAGAACCCGGAAAAGCTGGCCAAGGTGTCGGAGGACATCGACGCCATCCGGCTGGTGGGCAACGGCGCCAGCATCACGACCCAGATGGAGGCGGGCATCAAGACCGCGGATGTCTTCATCTCCGTGACCGCGGTGGATGAGCTGAACCTGCTCTGCTGCCTGATTGCCCGGAAGGCCGGGCGGTGCCATACCATCGCCCGTGTCCGGAACCCGATTTACGGCAATGAGATTGAATTCATCAAGGAGCAGATGGGCATCTCCATGATCATCAATCCGGAGCTCGCGGCGGCGACGGAGATTTCCAAGGTTCTCCGGTTCCCCTCCGCCATCCAGATTGACTCCTTTGCCAAAAACAGGATTGAGCTGCTGAAGTTCCGGCTCCGGGAGGAGTTCGGGCTCTCCGGCCAGAAGATTATGGACATTGACAACAAGATGCACCCGGAGGTCCTGTTCTGCGGCGTGGAGCGGGGCGACGAAGTGTTTATCCCCAGCGGCCAGTTTGCGCTGCAGACAGGAGACCTGGTATCGATCATCGCTTCCCCGGAGAAATCGGCTGCATTTTTCAGCAGGATCGGGCTTCAGACAAACCAGGTCAGGAGTACCATGATCATCGGCGGCAGCACCATCGCGTATTATCTTGCGGGAATGCTGGAGAAGATGAAGATCCGGGTCAAGATCATTGAGATGGACCGGGATCGCTGCGAGGACCTCAGCGAAAAGCTGGAGAATACCATCGTCATCCACGGCGACGGCACCGACCAGAACCTGCTCATCGAGGAAGGGCTGGCCACCACGGAGTCCTTCGTCACGCTGACGAGCATCGACGAGGAGAATATATTCCTTTCCCTCTTTGCCCGGGACAACAGCAAGGCCAAGCTGGTGACGAAGGTCAACCGCCTGCAGTTTGACGAGCTGATCAGCCGGATGGACCTGGGCAGCGTGATTTACCCGAAGTATATCACGGCAGACTATATCCTCCAGTATGTCCGCGCGATGCAGAACTCCATCGGCAGCAATGTGGAGACGCTGTACCATATCCTTGACAATAAGGCGGAGGCGCTGGAATTTGTGATCCGCGAGGATTCGCGCGTGACGGAAAAGCCCCTGATGGAGCTGAAGCTGAAAAACAACCTCCTGATTGCGGCGCTGATGCGGCACAACCGGATTATCATCCCGCGCGGCCAGGACAGGATCCAGCAGGGGGATACGGTGGTGGTCGTCACAAGCCATACGGGCCTGCACGACATCAAGGATATCCTGGCGGAATAGGAGCAGTCATTCGATGAGTTATTCTATTATTTTTTACATTCTGGGATGGATCTGCATCTTTCAGACCGGATTTATGGTATTGCCCTGCGTGGTGGCGCTGATATACGGGGAAAGCCAGATTACCGGCTTCCTCCTGTCCATGCTGATCTGCCTTGTCATCGGCGTGCCCCTCGTCCTGAGGAAGCCGAAGACGCAGATCTATTATACGGCGGAGAGCCTGGCGACCGTCTCCTTAAGCTGGATTGTATTAAGCCTTACGGGGGCGCTGCCTTTTCTGTTTACCGGTTCCATACCGCACCCGGTGGACGCGGTATTTGAGACGGTGTCGGGATTCACGACGACAGGGGCCAGCATCCTCGCGGAGGTGGAATCCCTTTCCCACAGCATCCTGTTCTGGAGAAGCTTTACCCACTGGATCGGGGGCATGGGCGTCCTGGTATTCATCCTGAGCCTGCTTCCGCTGACCGGCGGTTCCCACATGAACCTGATGAAGGCGGAGAGCCCGGGTCCCAGCGTGGAGCGAATGCTCCCGAAGGTCAGGACCACGGCGATGATCCTGTACCAGATTTATTTTGTCATGACCGTCACGGAGATTGTTGTCCTGATTGTAGCGGGCATGCCGGTATTCGATTCTTTCTGCATCGCGTTCGGCACGGCCGGAACGGGCGGATTTGCCGTGACGAACAACAGTATGGGGGCCTACGCGCCGCACCTGCAGACTATTGTCGGGGTGTTCTGCCTGCTGTTCGGCGTGAATTTCAATGTATATTTCCTGATTGTCATGAAGAACTTTAAGGAGGCGTTCTCCAGCGAGGAGCCGAGGGCATATTTCTCCATCGTCGCCGTTTCTGTGGCAATCATTACCGCGTCCACGGTTTCCTTCTACCACAGTGCGGGGAAAGCGCTGCATGAGGCATTTTTCCAGGTTGCCTCCATTATCACGACCACCGGTTTCGGCACGGCTGATTTCGATCTCTGGCCATCCACGGCCAAGACCGTCCTGGTGCTGCTGATGCTGATCGGCGCATGCGCCGGCAGTACCGGCGGCGGATTCAAGGTTTCGCGCCTCGTGATTGCGATAAAGAACGCCCACAAGGAATTCAAGCTGTTCCTGCACCCGAAGATGGTGTGCAAGGTGAAGATGGACGGCAAGTCCGTGGACCTGAGCGTCACGCGTTCCATCGATATTTTCCTGGTGCTTTATGTAACGATTTTCGCGATTTCCTGCCTGCTGGTATCGGTGGACGGGCACGATCTCGTCACGAATTTCACCGCGGTGGCGGCGACGTTCAACAACATCGGGCCGGGCCTTGCCATGGTCGGGCCGACACAGAACTTCAGCTTTTTCAGTGATTTTTCCAAGCTGGTGCTGATATTTGACATGCTGGCGGGACGCCTTGAGATTTTCCCGCTGGTGATGCTGTTCTATCCGCCCACCTGGGGCAAGCACTGACAATAAGGGCAAAAAAATATCTGGGGCTCATATGAGCCCCAGTTTTTTACATGCGTTAAAGATACCGTCCCGGTCGATGGGATCCGTCACATAGTCGGCGGCTTCCCGAAGCTCGGGGACGGCGTTGCCCATCGCTATCCCCACGCCGGCGGCCCGTATGACTTCGATGTCATTCATGCTGTCCCCGAAGGCGACGGTGCCGGAGAGGTCTTCCTTTTCCCCGAAGGCTTTCGCCAGGCGGACCAGGCCGTCAGCCTTGGAAAAGCCGCGCTCAATGACGTCGGCGCCGGAATAGAAGGAGAACAGGGGAAGCTTCAGGGAAGGGAATCTCTGTTCCACGGCCGCGGCCTGCTCCTTTGTGCCGATAAAGGCCAGGGTCCGGATCGGCAGCTCCGGGATCTTTTTCGGGTCTTTGAACTGCCTGCCGCAGATTCCCCAGTGCCGGATGTCGTATTCCCTCACGACGCCGGGATTCACATAATAGTCGTCATCCCCGATGGTGAGCCCGATCCCGAAGCCCTGCTCCTCGCAGAAGCGGAGCAGTTCCAGAAGGAGGTCCGGGGAAAAGCGGTGGTCGAAGATGAGGTCCTTCCCCACGGTAACCTTTGTCCCGTTCATATGGACGATGCCGTCGGGCTTTATCAGGTCGCGGTACTTGCGGCTGTATACATTGTCCATATCGCGCCCGGTGGACAGGACGATACGGTGCCCTTTTTTCCGGAGCCGGTCTATCGCGTCCATCGCGCTGTCAGGGATGCGCCCGGCCCTGTGATCCAGAAGCGTCATATCCAGGTCAAAACTAATCATTTCCTGCTCCGAATCCTGTACAACTGTATAACATGAAGGAATAGTGTTTCTCTTCACAAGCATACCATATTTCGCGGGGGAAAGAAATACAGGTTGCGGGTGCATTTTGCCGGAAAATGATGTATGATTTAGGAAAAGCTGTCCGTTGACTGTGCACAGAAAAAGGAGAAAAGAATGAATCTTTTAAGCCTGCTGCTCGGATCTATGACTGACGACAATTCCGTGGGAACCCTCTCCGGAAAAACGGGCCTTTCCCAGGCCCAGATTACCAAGCTTTTGCTGATCGCGATTCCGATCCTGCTGAAAGCCATGACAAGCAACGCCTCTTCCCAGAACGGCGCGTCGTCCCTGATGAACGCCCTGGGCCAGCATAAGGGCGCAAAACCCGTTGCGGAACAGTACGAGGAGGCGGATGAAGAGGACGGCGCCAAGATCATCGGACATATCCTCGGCGACAATTCCCCGGCCGTGGACGAGATGGAGAAGGAGACCGGCCTGAGCCCCGCGCAGATTGCCAAGGTTCTTGCCATCATCGCGCCGTCGATGCTGAACGGGGTATCTTCCGCGGTAGATACCGCAAAGGCAGAGGATGCGCCGGCTCCCGCGCAGAGCGCGGATGCCTTCGATGGAAGCGCTCTCCTGGGCGCGCTGCTGGGCCTGAAGTAAGAGAGCCCTCTCCGGACAGGAAAGAAAAAAGGCTGAATCCGAATGCGGATCCAGCCTTTTTCCAGTCGGGGCGACAAGATTTGAACTTGCGACCTCTCGGCCCCCAGCCGAGCGCGCTACCAAACTACGCCACGCCCCGTTTTTCATACGCGAATTACATTATACTGACTTTATCCCGAAAGGTCAATCAGTTTTGTAAAAAAATAAGTGATGAACGGGCCGGGAAGTATTCTGCGGTATTGCGGATTCCGGCCATGTCTGCTATAACTGTACAGATAATGATAAATGAAAAATGATTTCTACACGGAGGTACAGAATGGAACATTTGATCATCCCGGAAGGGTATAAGCCGATTCTTTCGCTGCGGGAGACCCAGGCGGCCATCAAGGTTATCAAAGATTTTTTCCAGAGGGAGCTGGCGAAGCAGCTGAACCTTTCCCGCGTGTCCGCCCCGCTGTTTGTGTGGCCGGAAACGGGAATGAACGATAACCTGAACGGCGTGGAGCGCCCGGTATCCTTCGGCGTCGGCGAGCAGGAAGACCGCCCGGCCGAGGTGGTCCAGTCCCTGGCGAAATGGAAGCGCTATGCCCTGAAGGAGTACGGATTTGAGCCCGGCGAGGGCATTTATACGGACATGAGCGCCATCCGGCGGGATGAGGAGACGGACAACATCCATTCTATCTACGTGGATCAGTGGGACTGGGAGAAGGTCATCACCAGGAATGACAGGACTGTCCGTTTCCTGGAGGAGACAGTGCACGCCGTGTACAAGGCCCTGAAGGTGACAGAGGACTATATGGCCTATGAATATGATTATATCGGCAGGGTCCTGCCCAACGACATCACCTTTGTAACCTCCCAGGAGCTGGAGGACCAGTATCCGGATCTTACCCCGAAGGAGAGGGAATATAAGGCGGCAAAGCTGCACGGCGCCGTTTTCATCGAGCAGATAGGCGACAGGCTGCGCTCCGGCGAAAGGCATGACGGCAGGGCGCCGGACTATGACGACTGGGCGCTGAACGGGGATATCATCGTGTATTATCCCGTCCTTGACATTGCGCTGGAGCTGTCCTCCATGGGAATCCGCGTGGATGAGCGGTCCCTGGCGTCCCAGCTGAAGAAAGCAGGCTGTGAGGACCGTGCGGGGCTGCCTTTCCAGAAGGCACTCCTGGAGGGAAGGCTTCCGCTGACCATCGGCGGCGGCATCGGCCAGTCCAGAATCTGCATGTTCTTCCTGCGGAAGGCCCATATCGGGGAAGTGCAGTCTTCTGTGTGGCCGGACGGCGTCCGCGCGACGGCGGAAGAGCATCACATTCATCTTCTGTAAAAAACAGGCAGGGGGAAGCTTATGGCAGACCGCTATGATTTGGTCATTATCGGAGGTGGACCGGGGGGATATACGGCGGCGGAACATGCCGCCCGCCTCGGCATGCACACGGTTCTGGTGGAGAAGAATGAGATCGGCGGGGCCTGCATCAATACGGGCTGTGTGCCGGCAAAGTCCCTGCTCCAGGCAACGGGTGTCTACCGTGACATCAAAAAGAGTTCCCGGTTCGGCATTTCCGCCGGAAGTGTCTCCTTTGATTACGCGGGGCTTCAGAAGTACAAGGAAGAGAATGTGAGAAAGCTCCGGAAGCAGGTGATGGACCGGCTGGAGAAGAGCGGCGCAGAGATTATCCACGGAACCGGCAGGCTCCACCGGGGAAACCTTGTGGAGATCCAGACGGCTGCCGGCACGGAATACGTCCGGGGGGACCGGGTGATCCTGGCCAACGGGGCGAGACCGGTGATTCCGAAGATTCCGGGAATCGACCTGCCCCAGGTAATGACGAGCAAAGCCCTCCTGGCAGCATCAGAGTGGAATTATGACCGCCTGGTGGTGATCGGGGGCGGCGTGATCGGCGTGGAGCTGGCAACCATCTACGGGACCCTGGGATCTGAGGTGACGATGCTGGAGATGAGCTCCCGGCTCCTGGACAACATGGATGAAACCATCTCCTGCGAGCTGCAGGAAAGCCTGGAGGACAAGGGCATCAGCGTCCTGTGCGGCGTCCACGTGAAGGGCATCTATGAGACCGGGGACGGCGGCGGCCCTGTGGAGGTGGAGTACCGCAAGGGCGGGAAAACCTGCAGGATACCGGCGGACCGGGTCCTCATCTCGGCGGGCCGGCGCCCGCAGATGGATGAGGTCCTGGCGGAGGACTGCGAGGTGCAGCTGGACAAGAACGGAAGGCCCGTAATCCGGGCACCCTACCGTACAACCCAGGAAAATGTCTTCGCCCTCGGAGATACGGTGTCCAGAATGCGCCTGGCCCATGTAGCGGCTTCCCAGGCCGCCTATCTGGTTGAGCATTTCGCGAAGAAGGGGCACAGGCTCCAGCTCTCCGTGGTCCCGAACGGTATGTACGTGCCGCTGCCGCTGGTTCCCATGTGTATCTTTTCCGACCCGGAGATCGCCTCCGTCGGATTCTCCGGGCAGGATGCGGCAACCTACAACATGCAGGTCAAAACCGGGATCGCCATGATGCGGGAGAACGGAAAATCTGTCCTGTCGGATGAGATGCGGGGATTCGTGAAGCTTCTGTTCGAAAAGTACACCAACACCCTGGTGGGTGCCCAGATAATGTGCCCCCGGGCGACCGACATGATTGGGGAGATGGCAACGGCCATCGCCAACGGACTGACGGCGTACCAGCTGCAGATGGCCATGCGGGCCTACCCGACCTACGGGGAGGCAGTTGCCAAGGCGATCGGCGACGCGCTGTCAGAAGACGGGGAGGAAACAGGAAAGCGGCATGGCGACTGACAGAAAGACGATCAGGGAAAGGATTGCGGCCCTGAGGGAACGGATGGCAGAAGAGGGAATCGACGCCTGGCTTGCCGGGACCGCCGACTACCATGATTCCGAGTACGTGGGGCCTTTTTTTAAGTGCAGGGAATATATTACCGGTTTTACCGGGTCTGCGGGAACGGCTGTCATCACCGCTTCCCGTGCGGGACTCTGGACGGACGGAAGGTATTTCGTCCAGGCGGCGGAGGAGCTGCGGGACACCGGAGTCAGCCTTTACCGTATGGGGGAGCCTGATGTGCCGACTGTGGAGGAATTCCTGAAGGACACCCTGGAGGAAGGAATGGTCCTGGGAATGGATGGCCGCTGCGTCAGCGAAGAGACGGCGGAGCGTCTGGAGAAGGCCCTGCCGGGCATTACATTCTCTGCCGGAAAGGATCTCATCGGGACTGTCTGGGAGGACCGCCCGGCCCTGCCGGCGGAGCCGGTCTGGATCCTGGAGGAGAAGTACGCGGGGGAGCCGGCTTCGGAAAAGATTGGCCGGCTAAGGCAGGAAATGGAGAAGAGAGGGACAGATACCCATGTCCTCACCTCGCTGGACGACATCTGCTGGCTCCTTAACCTCCGCGGGAACGATATTCCCTGTACGCCGGTATTCCTGGCGTTTCTTGCGGTGAGCACGGAACGCATCCGCCTGTTTACGGACGAAAGCCGTCTCCCCGGACCCGTCCTCCGGTACCTGGAATCGCTGGGGACGGAGGTCTGCGGCTACCGGGGCTTTTTTGAGGCGGTCCGGGAAATGCGGGGACGGAAAGTGCTTCTGGAGAAAGCGCGGGTGAGCATGGATGTCTGGAGGGCCCTCTCGGAAGAAAACAGGCCCGTGGACGCCATCAACCCCACCACCCGGATGAAGGCGGTGAAGAATGCCGTCGAGGCGGAAAATATGCGGAAATGCCACAAAAAGGACGCGGTCGCCGTGATCCGTTTCCTCCGCTGGCTTGAGAGGGAAGTGCCGCGCGGGCATGTGGATGAGGCGAAGGCCGCGGCGAAGCTGGACGAACTCCGCATGGAGCAGGAGGGGTGCCTGGGCCCCAGCTTTGAGACCATCTCGGCCTATTCGGACAATGCCGCCATGTGCCACTACGAGGCGCCGGAAAAAGGGAGCAGGAAGCTTTCTCCCTCGGGGCTTTACCTGGTGGATTCCGGCGGCCAGTACCTGGAGGGGACCACGGACATCACGCGGACCGTCGCGCTGGGGGCGCTTACGGAAGAGGAGAAAAAGTATTTTACCCTTGTGGCCGTCGGGTTTCTCCGGCTGATGAACGCCAGGTTCCGCGAGGGCACGAGGGGACTTACGCTGGACTATGCCGCCAGGGAGCCCCTGTGGAAAGAGGGCCTGGATTTCAACCACGGGACCGGGCACGGGGTCGGGTATCTCGGCGCCGTACACGAGGGGCCGCAGGCGATACGGTTCAGGGTATCGCCGAAAACCCTGGAGCGCGACAACGCGCCCTTTGCGGCGGGTATGGTGACCTCCGATGAGCCGGGACTCTACATTGAGGGAAAATGCGGTATCCGGACGGAAAACCTGCTTCTCTGCACGGAGGGGCCCCGGAACGGATTCGGCAGGTTCCTCCAGTTTGAGCCGCTGACGCTGGTCCCGCTGGACCTTACAGCCATCGATACCCGGTGGATGACTGCGGAAGATATCCGGATGCTGAATGAATATCACCGCAGGGTTAAAGAGGAAATCTCCCCCCTCCTCACGGAGGAAGAAAAGGAATGGCTTGAGAGGGCGGCGGGAGAGATTGAACTATAAGCGGAAAGGACATTTGCCTGCATGGCTTCCGTAAATATCACGGAGGGAACAATCTGGAAGCAGATCCTCCGTTTCTTTTTCCCGATCCTGTTCGGGACATTTTTCCAGCAGCTCTATAATACGGCGGACGCCATCATTGTGGGCCGGTTTGTGGGAAAACACGCCCTGGCTGCCGTCGGGGGAAGCACGACGCTCCTGGTCAACCTGATGGTATTTTTCTTCATCGGCCTGACCTCCGGCGTTTCCGTCCTCATTTCCCAGTACTTCGGCGCCGGGAGGGAGGACAGCGTCAGCGACGCGGTACACACGGGGATTGTATTTGCCTTCTGCTGCGGCGTCTTCATGACGGCCGCGGGACTCCCGCTCATCCGCCCGGCGCTCAGGATGATGAATACGCCGGCGGAGATCACGGAGGATTCGGTGCGGTACCTGACCATTTTCCTCCTGGGCGTGACGGCGAACCTTCTCTACAATATGGGTTCCGGGATTCTCCGGGCCGTGGGGGATTCAAAGCGCCCTCTGTATTTCCTGATCGCGGCCTGCTTTGTCAATATCGGGCTGGACCTCCTGTTTGTGGTGGTCCTGGGGATGGGCGTCACAGGCGTGGCACTGGCCACGGTCCTGTCCGAGATCTTCAGCGTCATCCTCTCCCTCGGGTGCCTGATGATGACACGGGAATGCTACCGCCTGGAGCTCCGGGGGCTACGGGTACATTTTCCGATGGTCCGCCGGGTTATCGCCATCGGTCTCCCGATGGGACTGCAGTCGGTGATGTATTCCGTCTCCAACATCTTTATCCAGAGCAGGGTGAATACGCTGGGAACAGACACCGTGGCGGCCTGGGCGGCTTACTTCCGGATTGATACGGTGTACTGGATGGTCATGAACGCGCTCGGTATCGCCATCACGACCTTTGTGGGGCAGAATTACGGAGCGGGCCGTACAGACCGGCTGCACCGGGGTGTCCACGAATGCCTGGCTATGGCGGCCGGCATAGCCGTCGTGATTACCGCGTTTCTCTTTACGGCGGGGCGCACGGTGTTCGGCCTGTTCACGACGGATGCCGGGGTGATCGCCATCGGAATGGATATCCTGCATTTCGTGGCGCCTTTTTATATTACGTACACCGGGGTGGAGGCGTACTCAGGCGCTCTCCGCGGGATCGGCGACAGCCTGGCGGCCCTGGTCATCACGGCGTGCGGCACCTGCCTTCTCCGTGTTGTCTGGGTTGCGCTGATGGTTCCGGCCTCGCCGGACATCCGCACGATACTTGCCAGCTATCCCATTTCGTGGAGCACCACATCGATCATCTTTTTTATTTATTATTACTTTTTTTCACCGGTGCGTTATTTTCGCAGGGGAAAGTCTAAGAAAAAAGTAAGCAAAAACACAGACACTCCGGGTTGAAATCTGAGATAATAGGTCTGTCGCGGAAAAAGCTTTATCCGCGGCGGACTTTTTTTGACGAAATATTCCGGAGGTTAATGATATGAAGTTAAAGAAATTGAAATATACCGCGGCGGCGGCGCTCCTTGCCGCGACGGTGGCGATTCAGCCAATCAGCGTACTTGCGGGGCCCGGCAGCGGAGGCAGCGCTTCTGTGGACGTATCCCAGGGACCGGGAGGATCCGGCGGGACCGCGGCTTCCGGCAGCGTAACGGTAGTTTCCGGAAGTTCGTCCGGCAGCGGCTCGTCCCAGAACAGCAGCGCGCCCGCGGCAGGCGGCGCGCAGACGCCGGAGCAGGCCCTTGTCGTAAGCCATGGCCAGGTTTCCTATCCCGGCGGCGTAAGCGCCGTCACCACGCCACTCATGACCGGAAACGCAGAGGCGAAGGCGCTGGGGGCCATCGCGAAGGGCGTTGACCTGTCCCGGTGGAACAGCGTCTCAGACTGGGGCGCGGTGAAGAACGCGGGTATTTCCTTTGCCATCCTGGCCACCCGGTCCCGGACGGCGGAGGACGCCACATTCCGGCCCTTCGCGGAGGGCGCGGCAGGACAGGGGATCCGCATCGGTGCCTATATCTACTCGACCGCCACCTCTGTGGCCATGGCGGAGCAGGAGGCGGACTTTGTCCTTAACCTGATCAAGGATTATCCCATTTCCTTCCCGGTCATCTATGACGCGGAGGACGCGGAAACGCTGGGGACTCTCTCAGGCACGGAGATCAGCCGCATAGTCAACGCGTTCCTGGGGAAAATCCAGAGCGCGGGATACTATCCGATGCTCTACTGCAACGAGTACTGGATCAACAACAAGGTGGACCTTTCCACACTGGGCAATTATGATATCTGGATTGCCAGGTATGCGGACGACTACACCTATAAAAAGGCAACCATGTGGCAGAAATCCGATACCGGCGTCGTCCCGGGAATCAGCGGGGACGTGGATATCGACTTCCTGTATAAGGATTATACCGCCGTCATCCCCGCCAACACCTGGCGGACCATCGGCGGGAAGGATTATTACTACGCGAACCATGTCATGCAGAAAAACACCTGGTTCAACGACGGCGGCAGCTGGTATTTCGCCGGCGCGGACGGTACGCCCCTGACCGGGTGGATCAAGGATGGCAGCAAGTACTATTACCTGGAGAAGAACGGAAAGATGGCCACCGGGTGGCACCAGCTCGGCAATGACTGGTATTATCTCCACGGGAGCGACGGCTCCATGGCCACCGGGTGGATCGGGACTGCCGGAAAATGGTTCTGGCTGGATGATGCCGGCCGGATGCAGACCGGATGGCTCACCCAGGGCAGCGCCAGATACTACCTGGCGGAGGACGGTGTGATGGCCACCGGGTTCCGGGATGTGGACGGGAAGCGGCGGTATTTCACGGAATCCGGCGCCCTGGCATCCGGATGGCAGGCGGTTTCGGGGAGCATGTACTGGTTTGACCAGGAGGGCTGCCCGGCGACGGGATGGAAGCAGATGGACGGAAAATGGTACTGCTTCGCGGAAGACGGAAGCATGATGACCGGCCTGCAGACCATCGGCGGCATCCTGTATTATCTCGCGGAGGACGGTTCCATGGCTGCAAATACCGTGGTGGAAGCGGACGGCGTAATTTACCTGGCCGACGCGAGCGGCGCCCTGACCGTTTATGCGGTGCCGGAGAGCACAGAGAGCGCGGAGGGTGCGGAGATTCCGGTTCCGTCCGCCCCCGCGGAGGGCGTACAGGCGCCGGAGGCCGCGTCCCAGGTGACGGATGCCGGGAGCATGCAGGCAGGCCCGGGAAGCGGGGTTGTCATCGCGCCGCAGTCCTGAGAGTGATAAGAATTCGCTATAATT
>ONXW01000174.1 GCA_900321915.1 uncultured Eubacteriales bacterium | reverse complement strand
CAAAAGACTCAGGAAAATGGTTTCGGACTGATAATTTTTCCCTGTTGACATCATTTTTTAACAATGATACGCTGAAAACAGAAATTTACACACCTGAAAGGAGCGATCATTATGAAAAGAATATTCACTGCTGTCGCCGCACTCGCAATCGCCGCGGCGATGACCATGACCTCTTTCGCCGGTTCCTGGCAGAAGGACTATGTCGGCTGGTGGTACCAGAATGACGACGGAAGCTGGCCTGCCGGCGGATGGGCACAGATCAACGGCTTATGGTACTACTTCAATACCTCCGGCTATATGCTTGAAAACACCATGACCCCGGACGGATACTATGTGGGCCCGGACGGCGCCTGGGTCCAGAGCGGACAGCAGGCCGCGCAGGCGTCGCAGGCTGTGGACACCAGCGCCCTGGGTGACTGCTACCGCTACCAGTATTCCATAGACGCGGGCGGCGGCCACTACACGGAGTCCCGCTCAGACCTCTATATCCTGACCCATGATGACGGCAACAAGCGCGTCACCTTCGACGGGCAGACCTGGGAGCTCTACTTCCATCCGAGAACCAACGGAAGAGTCTTTGGCCGGTTTTACGGGGAAGTTCCGGACATCCAGATCTTCTATGATAAAAAAGAAGGCGAGGGCAATGTTACTCTGTGGGTAAATGGGGCAGAATCCTACTACGCGAAATAAATAATCAGGAAGTAAAAGCACCCGCCGGCCCGCGGCGGGGAAAGAAAAAGGCAGGAGCGTCATACTCCTGCCTTTTTTTCTTTCCCCTGCGGGGGTGTTTTAATTAATACTTGTAGAAGCCTTCGCCGGTCTTGCGGCCAAGCTTTCCGCCGCGGACCATCTTGCGGAGAAGCGGCTCCGGACGGTACTTCGGATCGCCTGTCTCAGACTGCAGTACTTCCATGATGGCAAGGACAACGTCCAGGCCTACCAGGTCGCCGAGGGCCAGCGGTCCCATCGGATGGTTTGCGCCGAGCTTCATGGCGGTATCAATGCCTTCCACGGAAGCCACGCCCTGTGCGTAGATGCCGATAGCCTCGTTGATCATCGGGATAAGGATACGGTTGACGACGAAGCCTGCTGCCTCCTCAACCTGTACCGGGGTCTTTCCGATATCCTCGGAGATCTTGATGATCCTGTCAACAGTCTCCTGCGGTGTGTTCAGGCCTGCGATAACCTCAATCAGCTTCATAACAGGAGCCGGATTGAAGAAGTGCATGCCGATGACCGGTCTGCCAACACCCTGGCTGATAGCGGTGATGGAAAGGGAGGAGGTGTTGGTTGCGAAAATGCACTCCGGCTTGCAGATCTCATTCAGCTCTTTGAAGGTCTGCTGCTTAATCTGGAGATTCTCAATGGCTGCCTCTACAACCAGATCGGAATCGCCGCAGATGTCCTTAAGGCCGGTGGTAATCTTGGCAAGGATCTTGTCGGCAGCTGCCTGCTCCATCTTGCCCTTCTCTACCAGTCTCTGCAGATTCTTCTGAATCTTGCCCTTGCCGCCGTCAGCAAATTCCTGCTTGATATCGCAGAGATAAACCTGCTCCACGCCGTCGTACTGGGCAAATGCCTGACCAATACCGGAACCCATCGTACCTGCGCCGATAACTGCTACTTTCATGATAGTATGTCCTCACTTTCATTAATGAAAATAATTAAGTTCCAATAATTCCACCGGGTTTATACCATGCTGCGGATTAATTGTTTGTAAATACCTTCTCTTTTCTCTTCTCGAGGAATGCGGACATTCCCTCGCGCTGGTCATGCGTCTCGAAGCACTTGCCGAATGCCTTCTCCTCCACGATCTTGCCCTGCTCCAGGGTAAGCGTGCGGCTCGCATTGATGGCATACTTGGACTCATGTACAGCGATGGGCGCGTTGTCGGCAATCTGCTTCGCCATCTTCTTCGCGGCCGGAATCAGCTCTTCCTGCGGATAAACCGCGTTCACCAGGTTCAGGCGCAGAGCGGTCTCCGCGTTGATGGGCCTTCCGGTATAGATCATCTGCTTTGCCATGCCCTGTCCGACGTATCTCGCCAGTCTCTGGGTTCCGCCGAATCCCGGGGTGATGCCCAGGCCGACTTCAGGCTGGCCGAACATCGCGTTGTCGGAGCAGATGCGGATATCACAGCTGAGCGCCAGCTCATTGCCGCCGCCGAGCGCATAACCGTTGATGGCTGCGATAACCGGGCAGAAAAAGGATCCCAGCTTCTGGAATACGTCATTGCCCTTCTCGCTGAACTCAATGGCCTCACGGCTGTTCATCTTCGACATCTCGGCGATATCGGCGCCCGCAACAAAGGACTTGCTTCCGGCACCGGTGACAATCAGGCAGCGGATGGCATCCCTGTCGACATTGTCCAGAATCTTATCCAGCTCCTCAAGCACCTGGGAATTCAGCGCATTCATAACCTCAGGACGGTTAATCGTGATAATGCCTGTAGTTCCTTCCGTCTCATAAAGTACAAGACTCATTTTCCTTCTCCTTTAAACACGTAAAACAAAACTCCGCTATATTTTATTATAGCAGTTCGCGACACCGGGGTACAACAGTGTTTTTCGGGTGAAACCACAAGTCAGAATTTGTGGCATGTCTATTTAGTTAAGTACCCCTCATAAAAATTATAACAGCCCGTTCTTTTGAAAACCACCCTCAGGGCAATATCTTTTCAGAAACAGAAATCAGTAATTTCTATATCCCCTCCCGGGCCGGAAATACGCAGAATAAGGGGGGCGCATCACACAGATGCGCCCCCTGTCATCACATTATTATCCATTCTTTCCGGCTTCCCTCAGGGAGTTTTCACCGCTTCTCCCCGGTCAGCCCTGCCGCAGCCACGCACAGCGCGACAGTAATGACCATATCCACCAGCGTATAGCCCACCGGCGTGTCAACATTCATGAGGATCCGGTAAGCGATAAAGCCCGCAGCCCACACAAGAAGGTTGGGAACGCAGAGCGTCTTCGCGGAGACATCCCTCTTCAGGATAAAGAAATCTGCGATCTGGATGGCGATCATAGGAGCGAACACGGATCCGATCAGGTACAGGAAATCGGTGATGTCGTCCATGGGGAACAGGATCGCGCCCGCAGTGCCCAGGACAGCCGCAAAAACAGCCACATATTTCCCGTTGAACCCGCTCCAGATGGTCTCGCTGGAAATACCCGCCGAGAAGGCGTCGAGAAAGGTCGTCGTCACCGTCGACAGCACGATGATCAGGAGCCCGACGATCCCGAGGCCCGCCTTCAGCATGATCTGCGCGATATCGTACTCGCCGGTGAAGATGGCGGCGCCCATTCCGATGACGTACATCCATGTGGAAATGAGCCCGTACACGATTGTGCTGACCGCTGATGCTTTCACGGGTTCCTTCGCTTCGCGGGTGTAGTCGCTGACGAGGGGCAGCCATGAGAGGGGCATCGCGACGGCAAGCTCCACCGCGGCACCGAAAGTGAGGCTGTCATCGGTTCCCACGACGACCGTCCCGTCCCTGAAGATGACTGCGCACAGCACCACAGTCAGCACGAAGAGGGCTGCCATGGCTGCCGTATTCAGCTTCCCCAGATTAGTGATCCCGATCATGATCCACACGATGATGAGGCCGCCTGTCACAACACACCAGAATGGGTGGCCTACAGCGAGGACGCCCTGGGCCGCCAGCGCGCCGTCATAGATCATGATGGCAGTCCAGCCCAGGAGCTGGATCACGTTCATCGCGGCAAAAAAGAGACTTCCCCTCATTCCGAAGCTCATTTTGGTGGTCTCCATGGCGCTCTTTCGCGTCACGCCGCCGATCACGCCAGCCGCAAAGAACATGAGGCAGCCGATCACGTGGCCGATAAGGATTGCCCGAAGGCCCCTTCCGAACCCGAGGGAGGCAAAGTAGGTTCCGGTCAGGATCTCGGCGATGGAGACGCCGGCGCCGAACCAGATGAGCCCGTTCTCAAACAGGCCTGTTCTCCGTTCTTCCATCACGCATCCGCCTCCTTATCCGCCGTCTTGTCAGCCTTCTCTTCCGCCTCCTCTGTGAACGGGCCGCTCAGGGCAAAGCCGTGGTTCATGGGGCCGCTCCCGGCTCCGAGATCGAGCATGGCAGCCAGCGCGCCGGAGATGTAATCCTTCGCGCGCCGGACCGAAGTCTCGAGGTCAAAGCCCTTCGCAAGGTTGGAGGCAATGGCGCTGGAAAGCGTACAGCCGGTGCCGTGCGTGTTGGGGTTGTCGATCCGCTTTCCGTAGAACCACCGGCATGTGCCGTCACGGACGAGGAGATCGTTGGCGTCGTTGATCTGATGGCCGCCCTTTACGAGGACGCTGCAGCCGTATTTTGACGAAATGATATTCGCGGCGGCGATCATCCCCTCCTCATCATCGATCTTCATT
>ONXW01000177.1 GCA_900321915.1 uncultured Eubacteriales bacterium | reverse complement strand
GCTTTTAACCCTGGAAAAGAGGCTGTCTTCAAAAATATTCGGACAGGAGGAAGCCATAGTCCAGGTTACCAATGCGGTGAAATTCTCAAAGGCGGGGCTTGCGGACGAGAACAAGCCCCTGGCGAGCCTTCTCTTTGTGGGCCCCACGGGCGTCGGGAAGACGGAGGTTGCCAGGACGCTGGCGGAGGAGCTCGGGGGTAAGCTTACGCGGTTTGATATGAGCGAGTACGGGGAAAAACACTCTGTCGCGAAGCTTATCGGGTCCCCCGCGGGATACGTGGGATACGACGAGGGGGGAATCCTGACGGAAGCGATCCGGAAAACGCCCTCCTGCGTGCTTCTCCTGGACGAGATCGAGAAAGCCCACCCGGACATTTTCCATGTGCTGCTCCAGGTGATGGACTACGCGACCCTGACGGACAACCAGGGGAGAAAAGCGGATTTCAGGAACGTGGTCCTGATTATGACGTCCAACGCGGGGGCGAGCCGCATAGGGAAGCCCGGCATCGGTTTTTACGGGGATGCCGGCGCGTTTGCGGCCCGCGATAAGGATACCCTGATGGAAGAGGTGAAGCGCATTTTCCAGCCGGAATTCCGGAACCGCCTGAGCAGGATCGTGGCTTTCAACGGCATGGATGAAATGATGGCGAAGCAGATCGTGGAAAAGAAGCTGGGAGAACTCAGGGAGCAGCTGCGCGGCAGGAACATCAGGTTCACCGCGGACAGGGCGGCGAAGGAACTGCTCCGGCAGAAGGGGATCAGCAGGGAATTCGGCGCGCGGGAAACGGACCGCGTGATACGCAATGAGATAAAACCGCTGTTCGTGGATGAGATACTGTTCGGGAAGCTTAAAAACGGCGGAAAACTCCGGCTTACCGCAAAGAACGGGGCGTTTTCGGCAGGCGTCCCGGAGAGGTGAGAGCCATGCCGGTTTTCAGGCTGGACAGGGATTCGGTATGGTTCCCGGACCCTGCCCTGGCGGAGGAGAACGGCCTTCTGGCCGTCGGCGGGGACCTCAGTCCGGAACGGCTCCTGCTCGCATACAGCCACGGAATCTTCCCCTGGTATAACGAGGGGGAGCCCATTCTCTGGTGGTGCCCGCGGGAGCGCTTTATCATCCGGCCGGGGGAGGTGCATATCTCCCGGTCCATGAAAAAATACATGAAAAAGCACAGGCTGGAGCTCAGGCTGAACGAAGACTTTGCGGGCACCATGCACAGGTGCCGCAAAAAGAGGGAATTCCGGGAGGGAACCTGGATCACCGATGAGATGGAGGCTGCCTACGGGCGCCTTTCCGGGATGGGTTACGCCCTGAGCGCGGAGGCCTACGCGGACGGCGTGCGGGCCGGCGGGCTCTACGGGGTATGCCTGGGACACTGTTTTTTCGGGGAGAGCATGTATTCTGACCTGGAAAATGGATCCAAGCTCGCACTGATCGGCCTGGACAGGCTGCTCTCGGCAAATTCCTTCCGGATGATCGACTGCCAGTTCCCTACGGACCACCTGGAGAGCATGGGCGGGATAAGGATTACTTATGAAGAATATACGGAACTGCTGAATGGAGGACTCTGATGTTATATTTTGCAATCCGCAGTACACTGGAAGAGCAGAGCGCGGAGACCGGGACGCTCCTTCCCGAGCGGTGGGAGGAAGCCGTCCGTGATCCCTTTGCCGTTGTCCTGACGAAGAGCGAGTGGGCGCTGATGCGGGACCGCTTTGACATGGGAATAGAGCTTGACCCGGTGACCGATACGCACATGACAAAAGCGGAGGTCAACTATGATTCCCTGACGGGGACATTCTGCATTCCTGACAGGTCAGATCCGTCCGCAGGAGCGGAGACATTTGCCTTTGCCCTGGATGAAAAGGGGATTGTTTTTATCGACGACACAGGGACGGCGGAGCAGATTATCCGGAGCATCCAGAAGAGCAAAAGAATGCGGGTCCCGAGCCTGGGGCGGTTTCTCTATGACTTCCTGGACTATATCGTCAAGGATGATCTGCGGCTCCTGGAAAAATATGAGACGGAACTGGAGAATATCGAGCAGCGGATCGAGAGCGATGAGCTGGTCAATACCATGTCCCGGACCAACGCGGTACGAAGTGATGTCAGGAAGCTGATTGTTCACTATGACCAGCTCATTGACCTTGCCCAGGAGCTGGAAGAGAATGAGAACGGCTTCTTTGACCAGGAGAACACCCGGTATTTCCGGCTCTTCCTCGGCAGGATGGACCGCCTGTCGCAAACTGCGGGGTCCATCAGGGATTACACCATGCAGATAGGGGAGCTGAGCAAAGGGCATCTGGAGATGAAGCAGAATAATATCATGACCATCCTGACCGTGGTCACGACGATTTTTATGCCCCTGACCCTGATTACAGGCTGGTACGGGATGAACTTCCGGTATATGCCGGAGCTGGAGACGGAGTGGGGATACCCGCTGGTCTTCGGCACATGCATCCTGATTATCACCGGAAGCCTGTATTACTTCAAAAAGAAAAAATGGCTGTGATACCGCCGGAGGATTGTCCGGAAACAATAATCCAAAAGTAGGATGTGCTTTCTTCCCCGGAAGGGTTACTATAAAAGCAGCAATGGTTTTATATCCGAAACAGAAGGGAGAAGTGCCATGAAAAAACAGAAGCTTGCAGCAGTTTTGGTGACAGCAGCGGTTTTAGGCCTGTCTGCATGCGGCGGCGGGTCCAAACCCGCGGAGAGTTCCGCCCAGGAGACAGAGGCCCCTGCCGGCAGTGAGCAGGCCGCCGAATCCGCGGAGGAGACAGAAGCGGAAACAGAGGCGGAAACGGAGCCGGAAACCGAAGAGGAAAAGCTTTCGGTAACGCTGGAGCATGAGAGATCCGGCGCTGTTTTTGAGTTCTTTTATCCCGCTGAGGGAGTGGAGCTGAAGGAAACCAGTGTGTTCGGGGACCCGGCGTACCAGTTTATCAGCGAGGAAGAAGGCTGCTATATTACGGTAAATCCGAGCAATCTCTACACATCGGATATCAAGAGCAGGCTCAGCTCTTATGAAAATCTGACCTACGGGCCCTATACCGGCTGGACGGAATACACCAGCTATGCCGCGGAGGGCTTCATGATCGCCGGGGAATATGAGGATAAGACGCTGCTTCTGAAGTTCAAGATCGGAAATGCCGGACAGACGCCGGCGGACGAGGCGGAACTGAAGGGATACCTGGATTCCGGGCTGGTAAAAGGCATTCTTTCGGACGTGGTCGTAAACCTGGAGGCGCCTGAGGAGCCGGAGACGGAAGAGACCACAAAGGCAGCTGAGGATGAAGTGATCGTGGACGGCGTGGCGCACCTGAAATACGCGGATGTGGTCCTGCCCGAGGGCTGGTCTGTAGACAGGGTAAAGAATTTTGAGATTAAGCTGACCAGGGATGAGAAGGTTCCCGGAAATGCCCCGGGCGACCTCCTGACGCCGACCCTCACCATTTCCACCACGAGCTCGAATAAATCGGCCAAAGAGTGGGCGGAAACGAAATTCAAGGATTTCGGCAGCAAGGGAGAAATCAAGAATGAAAACATCGGCGGAATTGACTGGGTTTACTTCATGCCGGTGGAAGACCAGTTCTACATGTTCACGGACAGCTCCGCGGGAACCCATGTGGATGTCAGCGGAATGTTCTTCACAATCGACGAAGAGATAGAAGGCATCCTGTCCGGTATTACCATCAAGTAATGGAAAAGAAATCCGCCGCAATGACGGTGTGCTGCCCGCGGGCAGCGCACCTGTGCGGCGGTTCTTTTTTTTTACAGCGGAATGGTATATAATGTTTAGCAAT
>ONXW01000412.1 GCA_900321915.1 uncultured Eubacteriales bacterium | reverse complement strand
ACGCCTGTCGGAGTCCCGGTATCTAAAAACCGGATATCCGGAAGTGTCTCCAAAAAATCCCGAATCTTTGCACTTGTCTGAAATTCGTTCTTTGAGAGCTCCGGATACATGTGGAAATGTCTCTTCATCTCCAGAATCCGGCGGTACTCTTCCTCCGTCAGTTGATATCCCATACAGGCTCCTCAAAATCTGATAATTAATTGATATTCCCAACCATTTACGCTATAATTAAAGCATCTTATTTTTACTATCACTGAAGCGAATGGAGGTACATTACTATGAAGAAATTAGCAGCAATCGCTCTTAGTGCCGTAATTGCCCTCTCCCTCTCCGTCCCTGCTTTCGCAGGCAGCTGGAAGAATGACGGAATCGGCTGGTGGTACCAGAAGGAAGACGGCAGCTGGCCGGCAAACTGCTGGTATCAGGACGGCGCTGACTGGTATTACTTCAATGCCCAGGGCTACCGTGTCGATAATATGTGGATCGGCTACTATTATCTCGGCAAGGACGGCAGGATGCTTGTGAACTCCGTCACCCCCGACGGCCACAGGGTCGGCCCCGACGGCAAGTGGGTTTACGCGCCGTAATCGACATAAGCCGGCAGCGCAGCTGCCTCATTAAATATACAGAATTTCTGAAAGGAACCCCGGATCCGGCGGATGTGCCGTATCCGGGGATTATTTATACGGTTTTTTCCGCCGTGTCCAGAATAAGTCCGGCCATATCTTCCTTTTCGTCCAGCATCGTCACATATCCCGCGAGAGATCTCGCTTTCGCGGAGATCATCCGCGCGTGGGGATTGACAAAGATACGGCATTTCTTCTTCGCGTTTTTCGCCTCCTGCATCAGGTTGACAGCCGCGGAATTGCCGTCCAGCGCCAGCAGGACAGACGTTCTCCTCTTAAAAATCTCATAGGCGATGCTCTTATATATCCCGACGCTTGAAGGTTCGATGGCCACGCGGATTCTGACCGGTACATCCTTTAGCTTTTTCACCTCCGCCGGCTCCGTCTCGCAGGGAACAAACGCGAAGATCTCAAATCTTGCGCGGTTTTTCTGTACCAGGTATTTCTCATATCCTTTCAGTTCATGACCTATGACAAAACACATCTTTTCCGGGTCGCCCCTGTCGAGAAGGCGGTCTATGAGATCCCGCCCCGCGGCGGAGAGCCCTGTCTTATGCCGGTCATTATTAAAGCTTCCCCCTGCGATAATCACCGGCAGCTTCTCCGGCGGCATCTCCGCAATCTTTTCGGAAAATACCTCCGCGGAGACGAGCCTGTCCGACCTGAGTTTAAGCTCTTCCCTCTCATTTACGGCTTCCCTGATCCGGTCTTCAAAGAATTGTTTTACCTCTGTTCCGGCGGAGGCGTCTCTCCACAGGGTATTTTTTGCCCGGAACGCCTCCTCGCTCTCCCGGATGATCAGCTCTTCCGTGTGGCGCATGGCCAGGATCTCCTCCCTGGTCAGGGACAGGAGCTTCTCCAGCGCCAGCTGCTCATCGATGGAGTCTGTCCCGTAGAGCGCGCCTCCGTCTGTTCCCTGGACGCAGGGGATGCCGGCAGCAAGGTATTCCTTCAGGGGATGACGCTCCACCAGGCTCAGGTTGTTAAGGCGCACATTGGAGGTGATCTGGAACTCCAGCACAACCTGGTTGTCCGTAATCGTCTGTATCAGCTTTCTGCCCTTCGGCGACTGCAGGTTGGATGTGTAAAGTCCGTGCCCGATACGGATATGGGGCACCTTCTGCCCCGTCTTCAGGGAATCCAGCACACACTGGATGCTGTTGGCCACATTGTCCCGCAGGCTGTCATTTTCCCCCGCATGAATCCGTATCACAAATGCCCTGTGCTGGTCAGCTATCTCCGTGAGTTCTTTTATCACGGGGCGGATATCCCGGATATCATTGATCTCCTCTCCCAGGATATCGCTTCCCGCCACATAGGGATCCATCGCCACGGCCCGGAGCACCTGCAGGTTTTCCATCAGGTAATTGGCCGGCGCGATATTATCCTTGACGATGGTCAGCGGAATCCTCCGTATGCCCGCCAGGAACCGGAGCATGACCCCGGTTTCTTCCATCACGGACGGCATTACCTCATGCACCTGCCGCAGCATCTCCGCGGCTCCGTCCTT
>ONXW01000180.1 GCA_900321915.1 uncultured Eubacteriales bacterium | reverse complement strand
CATGTTCTTTTTCAGGTTGACGAACTCCGCCGTCATGACGCTTCCGGCGCTGTCCTCCGGATACTTGAGGAACTGGTTGATCAGCTTCCTCTGCTCCGGGTTGGAGTTCTTGAGGACTCTCTTGACAACGCTTGCGGGCAGCTCTTCCAGCATGTCAACCGCGTCATCGACATAGAGGTCGTTGATGATGGCTCCCAGCTCGTAATCCGTGATGCTCGTCACGATCTGCTGCTGCTGTTCCGGTTCCAGCTCGGCAAATACGTCCGTCGCCATCTCCTTGGGCAGCATGCGGAAGACAACCACCGTCTTCTCGGAGTCCAGTTCCTCCATGAATGAAGCGATATCCACCTCATTCATCTCGACGAGCCTGCCCTTCAGTTCGCGGAATTTCTTTTCCTCGACCAGACGGAGCAGCTCCTCCTCGATTCTCTCGTTTTCATTGTCCATATCTATCTTTCCTTTCTGTGATGACAGCTCCCGCGGGAGCTGCCCGTTCCGTCAATTGCGGGTCGAAATCTCAGAAACAAAAGACAGCCTGTTTTTCAGATACTGTGGCAGCGAACGCAGCAAAATGCACTCACTGCCTTCGGTTCATGATAGCTGCCGTCTGAATCCGTCTTGCTACTTCGGCCTTCCACTTGCGTTCACTTCCTTTCTTTTTACTGAATTTGTACCACTCAGGGCACTCATATTATTATACGATTTGTGAGATAATTTCGCAATCCCTTTTGATGGGCGTTATCAGTTCCTCCGGCCTTATCGCGTTCGGATGGGCAGGCACGGCGGCCACTCTCCGGCCGTATCGCGCAAAAGGCGGGAACCTGCTGATTCTGCAGGTTCCCGCCGGATTTGTCTCTGTATTCAGTCCTGATTACTTGTTTGTGCCGAGGTCGCTGGGACGCATGCTCAGGTTGATGCGGTCCATCTTGTCGATCTCGATAACCTTCACGGTAACTTCGTCGCCGACGCTTACCACGTCTTCCACCTTGCCGACGCGCTTGTCAGCCAGCTTGGAAATGTGGATAAGGCCCTTCTTGTTCGGCGCAATCTGGACCTGGGCCCCGAAGCTCATGATGTTGACCACCGTTCCGGTATAGACCTGGCCGGGCTCGATCTCCACAACAATGCTGTGGATGATGCTCTTGGCCTTGTCGATCATCGCCTGGTCCGTACCGCATACGGATACGCGGCCGTCATCGTCGATGTCGATCTTGACGCCTGTCTCCTCGATGATCTTGTTGATGACCTTGCCCTGCTTGCCGACGACATCGCCGATCTTGGACGGGTCAATCTGCATCATGTCAATCTTCGGCGCAAACTTGGAAAGCTCCTTGCGCGGCTCGGAAATTACCGGAGCCATGATCTCATCCATGATGTAGAGACGGGCCTCGCGTGTGCGGGCAATGGCCTCCTCGATGATCGGGCGGGTCAGGCCGTGGATCTTGATATCCATCTGGATGGAAGTGATTCCCTTGTGAGTTCCGCCGACCTTGAAGTCCATATCGCCGAAGAAGTCCTCCAGGCCCTGGATATCGGTCAGCACGATGTAATCATCATCTGTCTCGCCGGTTACCAGTCCGCAGGAGATACCCGCTACCATGGACTTGATCGGTACGCCTGCCGCCATCAGGGCAAGGCAGGATGCGCAGATGCTGGCCTGGGAGGTGGAACCGTTGGATTCCATGGTCTCAGACACGGCACGGATTGCGTAGGGGAATTCTTCCTCGGATGGAAGTACCGGAATCAGGGCTCTCTCAGCGAGGGCGCCGTGTCCGATCTCACGGCGTCCCGGTCCTCTGGACGGCTTGGTCTCACCGACGGAGTAGGACGGGAAGTTGTACTGGTGGAGATATCTCTTGTAGGTGATGTTCTCGTCCAGTCCTTCCAGCTTCTGGCAGTCAGACAGCGGCGCCAGGGTTACGATATCCATGATCTGGGTCTGTCCCCTGGTGAACATGGCAGAACCGTGCACGCGCGGCAGGAGGTCGATCTCAGCCGCCAGCGGGCGGATCTGGTCAATCTTTCTGCCGTCCGGTCTCTTCTGATCCTTCAGGATCATCTTGCGGACAGTCTTCTTCTCGTAGGCGTAGATAGCCTCTCCAAGCCTGGCGAGCCACTCTTCGTTGTCCTTAAACTCTTCTTCCAGACGGTCGGTAATTGCCTGGATGTTGGCCTCCCTTACCTGCTTCTCATCGGTAAATACAGCCTCTTCCATCTCGGCCGCGGGAACCAGCTCCTGGATCTTCTCCATAAGCTCCGCCGGGACGGCAAAGCTCTCGTAAGTCATCTTCTCCTTGCCGCACTCAGCGACGATACGGTCGATAAACTGAATAATCTCCTGGTTTACGCTGTGGGCAGCATAGATCGCGTCGATCATGGTCTGCTCCGCGACTTCGTTGGCACCGGCTTCGATCATGATAACCTTGTCGCGGGTGGAAGCCACGGTCAGCTGCATGTCGGAAACCTGCTTCTGGTCATTGGTCGGGTTGATGATAAACTCCCCGTCAATCATGCCGATCTGGGTTGTGGCGCAGGGACCGTCAAACGGAATATCAGAGATGCAGGTTGCGATGGCAGAGCCCAGCATCGCGGTATACTCCGGGCTGCAGTCCGGATCCACGCAGAGGACCAGGTTGTCCAGCAGCACGTCATTCCGGAAATCCTTCGGGAACAGCGGACGCATCGGGCGGTCGATAACACGGTCAATCAGGACCGCATTGTCACTGGCCTTTCCCTCGCGCTTCTTGAAGCCGCCCGGGAACTTTCCGACAGCGTACATCTTCTCCTCGTACTCCACGCTGAGCGGGAAGAAATCCACGCCCTCTCTCGGCTTCGCGGAAGCGGTCGCTGTGGAAAGGACCACGGTATCACCGTAGTGCATCAGCGCGGCGCCGTTGGCCTGCGCGCAGACGCGTCCCACATCGACGGTCAGCGTTCTTCCGCCGAGCTCCATTGAAAAACTCTTGTACATTACTTTCTCCTTCATTTCTCCCGCCATGCGCTCATCCATCACATGGCACTTCTTCCTCCATGCGCTCAGTTTGCGGAATTACATCCGCTCCCGCACGGCCTGAACCCGGCCGT
>ONXW01000265.1 GCA_900321915.1 uncultured Eubacteriales bacterium | reverse complement strand
TCTGGACGGCCTGTTTACTCTGCCGATGGTCCTTCCGCCGACGGTGGCGGGATTTTTCCTCCTGATGGTTTTCGGGGCAAAGCGGCCGGTGGGGCTGTTCCTCCGGAACGCGGCCGGGATTAAGATTGTCTTTACCTGGCCCGCCACGGTGATCGCAGCGGTGACCATATCATTTCCCCTGATGTACCGCGCCGCCCGGGGCGCTTTTGAGCAGACGGACCCGTCCCTCGCCGACGCGGCGAGGACCCTCGGTTTTTCGGAGTGGCGCATTTTCCGGCAGGTGGTGCTGCCGGAGGCCATGCCCGGGGTGCTCAGCGGGGCGATCCTGGCATTTGCGAGAGGCCTCGGGGAGTTCGGCGCCACGGCGATGCTGGCGGGAAATATTGCCGGTGTCACGAGGACGCTTCCCCTGGCCATCTATTCCCATGTGGCCGCGGGAAAGATGGAGGAAGCCTTCAAATATGTCCTCATCCTCGCCGCAGTCTCGTTTATCGTGATTGCCGGCATGGATCTGGCAGGTTCCGGAAGGAGAAAGAGATAAGCTATGAGCCTGACGGCAGAGATACATAAACAGTTCAGCGGATTCCGGCTGGACATTTCCGTTGCGGCAGACAACAATATCGTCGGGCTCCTGGGGGCCTCCGGCAGCGGGAAAAGCATGACGCTCCGCTGTATTGCGGGGATTGAGACGCCGGACAGCGGGAGGATTGTCCTGAATGACCGGGTCCTTTTTGACTCGGAGAAGAAGATTAACCTGCCGCCCAGGAAGCGGCGGGTGGGATACCTCTTCCAGAATTACGCCCTGTTTCCGAATATGACAGTGGAGCAGAATATCGCCGCCGGCCTTGTCCCGGGGCGGGATGACGCCGAAAGGATTGTGAAGGAGATGGTCGGCCGCTTCCGCCTGGAGGGGCTGGAAAAGAGATATCCCTCCCAGCTTTCCGGGGGACAGCAGCAGAGGGTGGCGCTGGCAAGGATCCTGGCCTACGGGCCCGACGTGATCATGCTGGATGAACCCTTTTCGGCGCTGGATACCTATCTCAGGGAACAGCTGCAGATGCAGGTGCTGGAGGTTCTCTCTTCCTACGGGGGGGATGTCCTACTGGTGACCCACAGCAGGGACGAGCTGTACCGGTTCTGTGAGGAGAGCGTGGTCCTGGAAAACGGACAGGCGGTTTCCGGGGGAAAGACCGAGGAGCTGTTCCGCAGGCCGGGGCATGTGACCGCGGCCAGGCTGACCGGCTGCAAGAATATCAGCCCCATACGGAAGCTGGGAGCAAGGCGGCTTCTCGCCCTGGACTGGGGCCTGGAGCTGGAGACGGCGGAGGACATCGGGGAGGACATCACCCACGCCGGCATCCGGGCGCACGAGTTCTTTCCCGCGGAAGGCGGCGGGAATAATGTATTCCGGGGGATATGGCGGCAGACCCTGCGGGATCCCTTCGAGTGGACCCTGTCCATTGTCCCCGTGACGCCGGACGGCGGCGAAGCGCCGGGGAACCTGTGGTGGAAGATAGATTATAAGGATGCCGTAGTCCCCGTATCCTGCCGGGAGGGGGATATGCTGACCGTGGGCATTTCCCCGGAGAACATCCTGCTCTTAAAAAGCTGAAAGGATCATGTTAGAATGAGACAGAAGGAAATCATCGGGAGGACCTGGTCCGTGTGCCCTGTCTGCCGGAAGAGAATACCCGCCAAACGTGTTCTGCGGGAGGGTGAAGTCCGGCTGGAAAAAACCTGCGGGGAACACGGGCCATTTTCCTCCGTCATCTGGCGGGGACATATGGATTACGGCACCTGGCGGGGAAAACCTGAAGAGCTTCCGGAAGAGGGATACCGGCGGTGCGTGGGCTGCCGGGGACTCTGCAGGGATCACCTGCGGTCCACATGCTGTGTACTGCTGGAGGTTACCCGGCGCTGCAATATGGAGTGCTCCTTCTGTTTTGCCGGGGCCCGGGCGCCGGGGGAGGACGGGGACGATTACAGCACCGAGCAGGTGAAGGCGTGGGTCTTTGACCTGACCGTGCCGGGAAAAACCTTTCT
>ONXW01000181.1 GCA_900321915.1 uncultured Eubacteriales bacterium | reverse complement strand
TCCCAGTAACGCACGGCGATAACGGCCAGCTGGCCTGCAATCGCGCCGACAACGATACCGAAGTTCAGTCCCAGACCTGCCACGACCGGGATGATCAGCGACAGAATCAGGAACGCGTTGCGGTAGAAACGATTGGACAGCTCTGTGAAGAACCAGTCCATGGTTACATCTCTCGCGACCAGAAGGCCGGTGATGATGAATATCCAGAAAATCAGCGTAACAATATTATCCAGCAGCCATTCCTTGAGATTAAACGAAGGCTTCCCCGTCACATTTTCTGTGTTCTTGCTCATTAACGGTCACCTCCGCTCTTTACTTTGGTAAGTGCATACAGGATAACTCCGTTCTGCACGATAATACGCATGATGTCGGACAGGTCTGTTCCGGTAAAGATCTGGTTCATAACAGGCATAGCTGTAGTCATCAGGCCCTGGAACAGGCAGGTGCCGATCAGCACGTTGGGAATGCTTGCCTTTCCTGCGGTCGCACCGCCGACCAGGACTGCCGCCACAGCCGGGAAGGCCATGTTCATCGGTCCGTTGTACAGCTGTACATAACCGTAACCCTGGGCGTAGATGATGATGCCCAGACCTGCCAGGATGGTGGACAGGATGTTCGCGATGATGCGGTTCCTGTTGATATTCAGGCCGGAAGCCTCCGCGTAGCGCGGATTCTCACCGCCGGCATAGATAGCCATACCGGTCCTGGTGTTAAAGAAGAGCCAGCATACAAAGCAGAACAGCGCGATGGTCAGAAGCATGCCGACCGGGATGGTGATCCCCGCAATCTTAAAGGAAAGCAGGTCGGAAATGATATGGCTCGCGTCATAATTCTTCAGCTGAATTGTCTCTCTGAGTCCGGTGCCCAGCATCCAGCCCATCTTACGGTTGGAGAACGGGATGGCCAGCCAGAGGATGTTGAAAAATGCCACGATGGAGAAACCGGAATATGTTGCAATGGTCATCTCCGCGCCTTTTACGGCGTTCATCAGCCTGCCGTAAAGATAACCCATGATCGTGCAGAAAACGATGCACAGGGCGCCGGCCGCAAAAACCAGGGCCCATCCGCTGAAGTCAAACTGCATGCAGATGATCATCGCCATCAGGCCGCCCTCAATACCGATAGGAAGGGCAAAGTTCGGGCCTGTACCGGATTTGATGGCGGGAAGCATGGCCAGGACCAGTATTCCGTTCATGCCGACACGCTTCAGGATATCCGTCAGCAGTGTGGGCAGGGACTGTCCGAGCAGGGCCGCCATGACAAGAAGTACGACAAGCAGGGCTCCCACCGCAAAGGTCGGGATACCGATCCTGTTGATCGCATCACCAATTTTCTTACCCATTTACGACACCTCCCGCTTTCATGGCTTCTTCTTTGGATACGCCGGACATCATCAGGCCGTAGACCTCGTCCGAATCCATCGGGGAGAGCTCACCGGCAACCTTGCCCTCACAGATAATCAGGACACGGTCACAGATGCTGCGAAGCTCCGCCAGCTCGGAACTGGTCATGATAATGGTCATGCCCCGCTCCTCCGCAAGCTGCTTCAGCAGGTCAAGAATCAGCTTTTTGGCGCCGATATCGATGCCTCGGGTAGGCTCGGAAACGAGCAGCAGCTTGGGATCCAGCGCCAGGGCCTTGCCCAGGCATACCTTCTGCTGGTTGCCGCCGGAGAGCGCGCCGGCGTTCTGGGATGTGGAGGTGCACCGGATATCCAGTTCTTTCACCATCTTCTCGGCGTTCTCGCGGATTTCCTTCTTGTCCGCCAGCTTGAACGGGCCTACCTGCTTCAGGAATTTATCATTGATTTCCATCGCGGAAAAGGCAATGTTCAGGTCAATCGGGCTGGACAGCATCAGGCCTACGCCCTTTCTGTCCTCGGACAGGAAGGCGATGCCTTTCTTCAGCGTCTCATCGGTCTTCGTCACATCCAGCGGCTCACCCTCATAGGTCACTTTTCCTTCCACCGGATACATGCCCATCAGGCCGTTGGCGATGCCGAGCTTGCCCTGGCCCGCCAGTCCGCCGATGCCCAGGATTTCTCCCCTGCGCACGGACAGATCGACGCCCTTGACTTCCTCGCCGGGCATCATCACGCGGAGACCCTCTACCGTCATCACCTTTTCATCGCTGATCTCGCGGTTCCCCTCGCTGCGCTCCAGTGTCAGGGCGCGGCCGACCATCAGCCGGGCGATCTCCGCCGCAGTGATATTCTTTGTCTCCTCGGTGGCGACCCACTCGCCGTCGCGCAGGATGGTCACCCGGTCGGAAACGCTGATAATCTCGTCAAGGCGGTGGCTGATGAAGATAATGCCGATGCCCTGCGCCGCCAGCTTGCGGATGGCGTCCAGCAGGTGCTCCGTCTCGCTCTCGGTCAGCACTGCGGTAGGTTCGTCAAAAACAAGGAACCTGATACCTGTCTTATCGATCTCACGGGCAATCTCCACAAACTGCATGTGGCCGACAGGAAGACCTTCTACTTTAACATACTCTTCGATGTCCATCCCCATGGTATCCAGCGCCTTGCGGGCATCCGAAGCCATCTCCTTCAGCTGGAGGGATTCCATTCTCTTCCCGAAAATGCGGGACATAATCGAAGGTCTGGTGATTTCTCTGTTAATTTTAATATTCTCAGTGATGGTAAATCCGGGAATCAGCATAAATTCCTGGTGCACCATACCGATACCGCGTTCCATCGCGTCGTGCGGATTCATGATCTTGGCGTTCTCTCCGCCAATCCGCACCTCGCCGGTAAATCCTCCCGTATCGTGAATTACCGACATTCCGAATAAAATATTCATCAGCGTGGACTTTCCGGCGCCGTTTTCCCCGATCAGAGCATGGATCTCACCGGGACGCACATCCATATTGATGCCCTTCAGAACGGCATGTCCGGAGTATTCTTTACCGACGTTGATAAATTCAAGTATTCCGTCGTTCAAAGTGTTTCCCCTTTCTTCTAAGGAGTCCGGAACACCGCGTTCCGGCACTGCTTGAAAGAACAAAAAACGGGGGGCCATATGCAGCTTGGCCCCCCGCATCCGGCGCAATCTAAAGGCTCAGAAATGAACCCTTACAATCAGCCTTCCTGGCCGGGCTCGCCGAAGTTAAGGAAGCCCTGCAGGTATACTAAGTAGTTGTCATAGGACTTGCCGGAAACCGGGTCCTCATAATTAACCAGCTGTACGTCGGTATTGCAGTAGTCAGCAATCAGATCCTGGATAACAGGCATGTCGCACTTGCCAACTTCGCCGTTCATCCACAGGAAAGCATACTCTGTGGTTGCAACAGTATTGGCGATGGAAGCCGGAACGCTCCAGGTGGAGAAGTGGCCGCTCAGGCCGTCTTCCTTCAGCTTTGTGTCAATAGCGTCGATGGTGCTCTGAAGTCCGTTGACCAGATCCTCCGGGCTCTCGATTCCAAGAGCGCTCGGGAAGCCGTGATACGGGCTCGGGCAGCACGGAAGCGCATAGTAAGCGCCAGCATCGTGAACAGCCTCAATCAGCGGAACCTGCATAGCGCAGTTGGTGGAGAAGAAGCAGGTGTTCTGACCGTACTGCTCTACCATCTTCGGAACATCTTCCAGAATGAACATCTGCGCACCGGATACGCCGGCGTCAGAAGTCGGGTCGGGAGCGGTTGCGTCTACGAACTCAATACCCAGCTCTTCGCACTTTGCGCGGATAAGGTCACGGCAGCCGGAAAGCGGAGCCTGTGCCATGTGGCGCGGGAAGCTGTAGTGTACCATGGTGTCGCAGCCCATTCTCTTAGCCTGCTCAGCGATAGCGGTACCCTTGTTGATCTCATCGATGGAGATGATGATGTCCGCGCGGGTAACGATATCATCCGCGTTCTCCTGCGGTGTGCAGTAAACGATCAGCAGGTCATCCTTCTCTCTGCTCTCCAGGACCTTGTCGATGGAAGCATTGGAACCCGGGCATGCCTGGTTGATGATGATTGCCTTGTAAGCCGGGTCAGCGCCGTACTTGGAAACGACAGCGACGAACTGCTCCTGCTCGGTCATGAAGTTATCCGGCATGGTATCATGGGTGATACGGTCTGCACCGTAGCGCTCAACCATGAATTCAGCGGAACGATACTCTTCCTCGTTCTGGGAAAGGGTATTGGTGATAATGGCAATCTTGCCGTCGGTAGCTGCAACGGCTGCGTCTACTCTGGCCTGGATGTCGCTGCTTCCCTCGGAAGCCGGAGCCTCGGTCTCTTCCGCTTCTGCTTCAGCCTCAGCTGCCTCAGTCTCCTCTGCCTTCTCCTCCGCTGCCTCGGTAGCGGCTGCCTCAGTTGCCGGCGCCTCTGTGGGGGCCGGTGCGCTGGACTGGCATCCTGCGAGCAGGGACATCGCCATCGCTCCTGCCAGAAGAACGCTCATCATTTTTTTCATAATACTGTTTCCTCCTTTCAACAATACGAACGATTACAATAATCGCTGTGAACTATTATAAATCAGATATAACTATAATTCAAGAGAATTATAGATCGCTCTGCACATCCCTCTCGAGGATGCGGAGTACCTCTTTTCCGTCCTTATCCAGCACCCGGTAATATGTCCCGTCCCATCCGGCGATCATCCTCTCGTCGACATAGGTCAGGTATTCCGGCAGGTTCTTTCCCTTGTAACGGACGCTGCCGTCTTCCCTCAGGATATACTCCCGCTTGTTGTCCCGGTCATCCAGGACCGCAACGTAACCTGTATCGTAATAAACCCAGAGATTCGTGCCGGTCATCAGGACTTTATCCTTCTGCCAGAGAGAATTCACATCTCCGTACAGGAAGAAGGTGTCGTCCGCGATGGTGCTGATGCTGCCGTTATCCGATTTTCCGACGCTTCCGGATTTCACATTGTACATGGTTCCTTTTTCCCGGTTCTCCAGCATGATCCCCCGGGAATCCACCCAGCCGAAATATCCCCCGCCGGGGTGGAAGCTGTAGGGCGTTCCTGTGGAAGACACCAGCGGTCCCTCCCCCTCGGAATACAGTTCAGTCGTGCCGTCCTTCCGGTAAATGTAGTAGACCTCGTGAAGGTCCCCGCTCTTCTCGTCCCGGTAGTCCGCCGAGACATAGCCGTCACCTCCCACCAGATCCTTTTTGTGATCCATATCCCAGAGGAATTCCGTCCCGTCGTCACGGTGCGCCCAGATATAATGGCCTTCCGGATCCACCTGCTGGATCCAGACGGCGCCGCCTTCCGCGACAGCAGCCCTTCCCATATCCTCCGGGCGGAACACTTCTCTTCCATCCGCGTCGAATACAACCTGGGCATCCGACTGGAGATACATGATATAGTGGTTTTCCTGGGAATACCCGCCTGACATGCTGTAGTCCCTGCTGCTGATAGTCTTCAGAAGCGCCCCGTCCGGACGGAAAATATCGATCCTGTCGGAGCTCTCTTTCCAGACATTTTCCCCGACATTAAACTCACTGCCTCCCGTCGACACTTCCGACACGGTCTCCCCGTCTTTCCAGACGATCTCGACATCTTCCTCCTTTGCCTCATCCCAGCGGTAACCGGAGAAACTGCCGTCTTCCTGTTCTCCCAGGTAATAACAGTCCGGAGCAAGGACCCACTCTCTCTTTTCCGGAATATAGAGGCCGGCGTAGACCCCGTCCCTGCTTTCGTCCTTTGTGTGCAGCACGACAGGCTTTGTCACATCGATAATCCCGATACCGTCGCTGTAATTCACGTCCTCCAGGCGGTCGGTTTCCCGGAATTCCCCGTCATAGAGGAACACGCCCGGTTTTCCGAAGAAACGGTCCCCGTCCAGGATAATCCGTTCATTATCTTCCAGGGAAATGCTCCCTGAGGGGACAAACTCTTCGAGAGCCTTCCCGGCTCCGGGGATGGCCTCCTCCTTCACATCGCTCACCGGAACATAGCCGAGCATGCCGATGAGCCTCTGCCCGTCTTCCGTGGTGAGCCAGTCAAAGAGTTTCCTCTCCGGGGAATCCGCCGGCGCGTCCTTCCGGATTGCGGCGTAGAATTCATTGACATAAGGATAGCTTCCGTCCCGTATGGTATCATTGTCCGGCATGACGCCGTTCACCGCCATAAAACGCAGTCCCGGGACATCCTTCATGTTCCTGGCGTAATAATAGACGGAATACCCCAGGGCGCTCTCCTCATTGTTGTAGGAAGCCACTTTCTCGAGGAGTCCCTCCATCTCGGCCTCAACATAATAGACCGGCGCGGGACCCATGGGCGTCCCCTGCATGACCAGCTTTTCCATCAGGTTCTGGCTTCCGGAATTCTCCGGCCGCTGGAATGCCCGGATCTCCTGGTCACGGCCTCTCACCCCGGACCAGTTCCTTACCTTCCCGCTGTAAATGTCCTTTATCTGCTGTTCCGTGAGAGATTCCACCGGGTTGCCCTCATTGGCCATAAACACCAGGGCGTCCTTTCCGATGGCTTTCATCTCCAGCTCGCACCCGGGCTCTTCCATCGCCTCATAGACCGCCTCCGGCGGCTCATAGGCAATCACCAGGCCGGTGGGCTTATCTCCGTAATCCACGGAATACCCGTTCATCAGGGCATAGTATGCCTGTGTCGTCTTCGAATGCTGAATGGTCCTCTCCGCATCCTCCAGGGATACGCCCGTAACCAGGTGGTATAACTCACAGGAAAGGGGAAGCGTCGCCGTAGACCCGTTGACTCCCGGATACTCCTCCGGCGTCATATGCGGTACGGAAAGCTCCGTGAGCTTTTCCTCGGCCCGGGCTTCCTCAGCGCTCTCCTCCTGGGTCTTCCCCCCGGATTCCGCCTCCGGCATCTCCTCCGTTTCATCCGTCCCCTCGGACGTCTCTTCCCTTGCATCCTCAGCGGCTGTCCCGGATTCCGCCGGGGCTTCCGTTTCCTTCGCAGTCTGTCCGCTGCAGCCGGAGCAGGCCAGAAGCAGTGCGGCTGCCAGGGCCGCCAGACGCATTTTCCGGATATCTTTCTTCATGTTGTTCCTTCTCCCTTCCTGAACTGCCTGTGGGTAAGATTCTGCCCCTATTATATCCTGTTTTTCCGGACGGTTTTTTACTTTCCTATTAATGTCTGCTTATTTTTCTCAGCTGTTTGCCCTGTCCCTCGCGGCATTCCGCATGGTCAGGCACAGGTCGATCGTCACCATGGCGATATCCGCCAGGTAAAACCAAACAGAATAGGGAAATACCCCCGTCCGCTGCCATGTTATGTACTTCCCGACAAGGCCGATGCCGTAGCCGAAGATAATCACCCACTCAAACAGGATGCTTTTCCCCTTTGCCGTCCCGGATTTCCAGGATTTCATGATATTGAACGGCCAGGACAGGCCGAAGGCAACCAGCATCCCAATCTCGCAAATCTGTACAATGTCCATAGTGTCTCCCAGTCCTTTCCTGTCAGTCCGGCTTTTCCAGCTTCACCCTGGCCGATATGGTCCGGGGCGTATCCATCCCGTCAAAGCGTATGACAAACGCCCGCCTTTCCCAGTCGACGGAAAGGATGGTTCCCTCGCCGAACACGCTGTGGCGGACCCTGTCCCCCTCGGCAAATCCGGCCTCCTTCTCATCCTCCAGGAGCATCCGGTCCGCCATCTCCGCATAGTTTTTCATCCGGGCCAGGAGCCCTTCCTGCGGCGGTTCCGTATACTGAAGGAAGCGCGGATCGATATCCATGATAAAGCGGGACGGATAGCGAGGGGAACCGTCAAAATTCTTCCCGAACGCCTCCGAGAGGAACAGCCCCTTCTGCGCCCTGGTCATGGCGACAAAGCAGAGACGCCTCTCCTCTTCCATCCCCTGCCTGGTCCTTGTCTTCTTTGAGGGGAAAATGCCCTCGTTCAGCCCGCACAGGAACACATACGGAAATTCCAGCCCTTTTGCCGTGTGGATCGTCATCATCCGCACGCAGTCCCCCCGGTCTCCCGCGTCGTGGTTCGTGAACAGGGCGATATGGTCCAGGTAATGCTCCAGGGTAACCTCCTCCCCGCAGGTGGTCTCATACTCAAAAACAGCCTGCCTGAGCTCTGCGAGATCATCCAGCCGCTCCTGGCTGCCCTCCGTCCGCAGCATCATCTCATAACCGCTCCTGTCCAGGATGTCCGAAAGGACCTCCGAGACTGCCCGCCCGGCATACCCGGCGGAAAACTCCCGGATGAGCCTGACGAACTCCTTCGCCTTCGTGCCGCGGAACAGGTCCTCCTCCAGGCAGGCGCACAGCGCGTCGAAGAGCGTGCCCCCGTGCGCGGAAACGTACTCCTCCAGGAAACGCATCCGCCGGTTTCCGATGTTCCGTTTCGGGACATTGACGATGCGCCGGAAGGACAGGTCGTCCCGGTAGGCGATCATCCGCAGGTAGGCCAGCGCGTCCTTGATCTCCATCCGCTGGAAAAACTGGACGCCGCTGTAAATGGTGTAGGGAATCTGCGCCTTCAGGAAGGCTTCCTCCACGGAGCGCGTGATGTAATGGGCCCGGTAGAGGATGGTGATGTCGCGCCAGGACGCCCCCTCCTCGCGGAGCTTTGCCGCTGACAGGGCGATCCACTCGGCCTCCTTCTGCGCCGTGTCCGCAAAATGGCACAACACAGGCCTCCCGCCGGGAAGTTCGGGCACAAGGTCCTTCCGGATACGATCCCGGTTTTTCTCAATCAGGGAGTTGGCCGCGGACAGGATCTGGGGAGTAGACCGGTAATTCTGCACCATCATGATGGTCCTCGCCCCCGGGAAATTCCTCTCGAAATCCAGAAGATACCGGACATTGGCCCCCCGCCAGGTATAGATCGTCTGGTCCGGGTCCCCCACGATGAACAGGTTCCTGTGATAGCCGCACAGCACCTCCATCAGCTCATACTGCAGGCCGTCGATATCCTGGAATTCGTCAATCATGATGTATTCCAGGCGCTTCTGCCATTTCAGCCGGATCTCCGGATTTTCGTGAAAGATGTAGAGGGACACCTTGATCAGGTCATTGTAATCCAGCCCGAAGCACTTCTTTTCCTGGTACAGGTACCCGTAGAAGATGATATCCTCGGTATTTTCGGCATTCCGGTACTTCTCCAGCAGCGTCTCCGGCGACATCCGGAGCATGTCCAGGTAGTAGTCCGGTTTTTTGAACAGCTTCTGAATCTCTATCATATCCCTGGCCTGCCCGTAGGTCATATCCCGGAGGGTCAGGCCGCGCTCCTCATAGATGATCTTCAGCATGTCGTCGATGTCCGCGTTGTCCAGGACGAGGAAATTCTTCGGGTACTGCACCGCGTGGGAGTCCTCCTTGAGCACCGACACGCAGAACCCGTGGAAGGTGCTGATGTAGCCGGTATCGTCGTCCCCCGTCAGCTCGTGAATCCGCTGCCGCATCTCATTCGCGGCCTTGTTGGTAAATGTCACGCACAGGATATTGCCCGGAAGGATCCCGAGATCATTTACCAGCCAGGCAAAGCGGTGCGTCAGGGCCCTGGTTTTCCCTGACCCGGCGCCCGCAATGACCCGGATATATCCTTCCGTCGCGGTCACCGCCGCAAGCTGGGCCTCATTTAATCCATTCAGTATCTCATCCATACAGGTACCTCCGGTCGAACATCTGTTCATATTCTATCACAGATCTTCGTCCCGGTAAAGCGCCTTTCCCTCACTGCAGGCGCGCCGCGCCTCCTCAAACACATCCCCGAAGGCCGCCGCGTGAGCCTTCGCGGCCGCGGCCACACTGTCATATTCCGGATAGGATCTGGAATCATCCCCCACTTTGCATGTTTTTACAGAGATTTCTCCGTACTTTGTCTCCACTTTTCCCATTTTCCTGGAGAGTATCGTGCGTTCCATCTCCACTCTGCGGATTCCTATGGTGGTGGTCTCCCGGAAAATGATCCCTTCCAGGAGTTCTCTGCAGCCGCCGTCGCAGATGACGGCCAGCTCCCAGCCCGGACGGTTTTTCTTCATATATACAGGCAGGTAGTGGAC
>ONXW01000336.1 GCA_900321915.1 uncultured Eubacteriales bacterium | reverse complement strand
GTCAGATTTCAATATCTATATGCTGAACCGCAATAATGATTTTGACAGCTCCAAAGCGGAACAGGAACTTGGCTTCCGCTGCAGGCCATTTTCAGAATCGATCAGGGACACGGTAACCTGGCTGAAAGAGGAAGGCTTTCTCGATACAGCGGAGAATTCCCGGGTGGTGGATATCGATCCTGCGGCCCTGCTGCACCTGCTCCTCAAAATGCGCGGGATAACTTCCACAGGCAGGCATATAAACCCTGTCATCCCCGGGGACAGCAATACAGACACTGACAAAATACCGATAGCTATCCTGTTGCGCAATCGCGAGATAATGGTTAAAATATTCCATATAGTGGCTGTATGTGAATTTGGATGATCTTTCCATCCAGCTGAATGATGGGAAAACCGGAGGATGCTATGGAAAACATAAAAAAGACTTTCAAGAAAGACCTGTTCGTGCTGTGGTTCGCTCTGGCAGCGCTGGTCGTCGCGGGCCTCAGCCTGAATACTTCACTGAATCTGCTTGTCGAGAAAGAAGGGAGTGAGGAGACGTAATGACTGCGAAAAGAAAGAAGCTGGTCATAGATCTTCTCGCGATATGGATTTCCGTAACTGCGATGGTCTGCGCCGCGCTGAATATGCATGTCCGGAGAGTTATGCTTGCTGACCCGGAGAATCCGTAGAACATACCGGGATAATAAAAAGAGCGGAAGGCTTCTGACCTTCCGCTTTTTTTATTACCCGTCTTTCAGTTCATGTCAATATACCTGCACGCCGCGAGGGCCGCGGTCGCGCCGTCGGCCACGGCGGTGGTCAGCTGCCGGACGAACTTGCTCCTGCAGTCGCCTGCCACGAAAACGCCCGGCGTCTTTGTGACGCACTGCTCATCGGTGTCGAAGTAGCCGTAGTCGTTCAGGTCCGCCAGATCCTTAAAGGGCTCATTTTCCGGAATCAGGCCGATGGCGACGAACAGGCCGTCGCAGGAAATCTCCTGGGAATGGCCGTCCCTACGGCTCTCAATCTCCAGACCGCGAAGCTCGTTTCCCTCCGTGATGAGGCGGTTAATCTTCACCTCGGTCATGGCCCGGACGTTGGGCCGGGCAAAAAGGACCTCCTGGAGCTTTGCCTCCCCGGTGAATTTCGGCAGATCCTGCAGCATGATGACTTCACTGCATTTCTCCGCCAGGAGGATTGCCTCCTGCAGGGCGGAGTTTCCGCCGCCCGCCACACAGACTGTCTTCCCGGCATAGAAGTCGCCGTCACAGACGGCGCAGAAGGAAATGCCCTCGCCGACCATCTCCTCTTCCCCTTCCAGGCCCAGCATCCTGTGCTTTACGCCGGTGGCGATAACCACGGTTTTCCCCTCGAAGGCGCTGCCCTCCTCGGTATCCACAAGCTTATAGCTTCCCATGTCCCGGATGCCCGTCACACAGTCAATCTCTATCTCCGCCCCCTGGGCCAGGATCTGGTCCAGGGTCTTGTCTGCAAACTCATTGCCGCTCATGGACAGGGTGCCCGGAAAGTTCTCCACCTTCGGGGAGTGGGTGATCTGCCCCCCGAATCCGTTTTTCTCAATCACCAGGGCGGATTTTCCGTTCCGCTGCGCGTAGAGCGCGGCCGTCATTCCGGCCGGGCCCCCGCCGACTACGATCACATCATACATGGTATTTTCCTCATCAGTGCTTAACCGGAACGGTCTTCAGCCATCCTCTGATATCGGAGACGCCGCGGTACTTCTCAAATCCGTTGCTGCGGACCAGAACCAGGGTCGGCGCCTGCTTGACGCCGTACTTTTCCACCAGTTCCCGCTCCTCATTGGCATTGAGCGGCGTGTAGCCGATGCCCGCCTTGTCCAGCAGCGCGCCGGCCGCCTTGCAGTTCGGGCAGGTCGGTGTCTTGAAGAACAGGACATTGGTGATCTCCGGGTTCTCCATCTCGATGGTATTCACCGCGTCCGCAATCCTGTCCATGCGGGTTCTCGGCGTCTTGTCCGCGGCCGGGACATTTGCCGGGGTAAAAGGAGCATCGTCCACCGGGGCCGGGTTCGGGCCCTGGTGCTGCAGTACGGAGCGTCCGATGTTGTAGACTCTTCTGTCCTTGTACTCCTGCACCTTGCCGTCATTCCAGTTCTGTACCGGGCGGTAGTAACCGGTGATGCGGCTGTAAACCTCGGTCTTCTGGCCGCAGTGCGGGCAGACGGTCTGCTCGCCCGTGAGATACCCGTGATCCCGGCAGATGGAGTAGGTCGGGGACATGGTGTAATACGGAAGCTTGTAGTTTTCCGCGATCTTGCGCACCAGGTTCGCCGCGGCCTTCCAATCCGGAAGCTTCTCGCCGAGGAAGGCGTGGAAAACGGTTCCGGAGGTGTACAGGGTCTGCAGGTCATCCTGGATGTCCAGGGCGGAGAACACGTCCTCGGTGAAGTTCACCGGCAGGTGGGAGGGGTTGGTGTAGTACGGGGTTCCGTTCATGTTCGCTGTGACGATATCCG
>ONXW01000183.1 GCA_900321915.1 uncultured Eubacteriales bacterium | reverse complement strand
TTGCAAATCCGAATGGATTTGCAAACCGCGGTGAAACCGCGGTTGATGAAACGGTTACTAACCGTTTCATCAAGAAATAGTATTATCGCATCCGGATTTAACGTTTATCCCGCAGAAAAAATCGGAGGCCGGGACGCGGGGCCCGGCCTCATGCGGTCTCTTTGCCGCTGCGGCGCAATTTCTGTGCCGCAGCGGGCGGCGGGAAGCTTCTTATTTTTCCCGCCCGAGGGCGGAGCTGTTCAGAAGCGGCGAAACCACGGGCTTGCCCTCCCGATCCAGCAGGGGCGTCATGCCGCCGGCATAGCCGCTGGCGTGGAACAAATAGTTGACGCCGGTTTCCTTGTCCACCCAGACCTCCATTACCGTCATAGTTCCCTGGGAATAGACCTTTTCAAAACGATCATTCTTTGCCATGTTGTCGTTTCCTCCCCTTTATTCTTGGTTATTCGCCGGCGATCAGGAACGCCCTACAGGGCGAACCGTCGGCGCCGGCCAGATTCAGCGGCGCAGCGCTCAAAAAATAGACGCCCTCCGCCACCGCGCCCAGACGAATTCCTTCCAGCAGGACGACCTCGGCGCCCAGCAGAATCAGGTGGACCTCCATGGGCGCATCCTCCGGTCCGACACTCTGGGATTCATTTCCCAGCAGCAAGATCCTGTTCGCGGCAAACACCCTTGCCGCCTCCGCGGAAACCACGGCGTCTCCCTGAATCAAAATCCGCTTTGCCGCTTCCGGATCCTGTTCCTTCGCCCTCCCAAGAATGTTCCGGGCATCGGCGCCGGAGACGGTCCCGCGATGCTCCGCCACGTAAGCCTTCCCCACAAACGCTTCCAAGCCGATTGCGTCCACGGTTTTTCCCTCCGTCAGGAAATGGAAGGGCGCGTCCACATGGGTACCGTTGTGGGCGCACATGCGGAAGGCAGTCAGATTGTAGCGGTCACCCCGTTCCGTGGAGCAGAGCAGCTCCTTCTCCGGCGCCGGGTCCCCGGAATATACCTGGCAGCCGAAGACCTCCTGTGAAATATCATAGATCGTCATGGTAGTCCCTCATTCCCGCTTGATCTTTTCCAGTGGTTTTCCCTGGGCCAGCTCGTCAATGAGCTTGTCCAACTGGCGAATGCGTTTCATGATCGGATCCTGGATGGTCTCCACTCGGATGCCGCAGACGGTTCCGGTGATGTGCTCCGCTGCGGGGTTCCAGCAGGGGGCCTTGGCGTAATAGTCCCCACAGGGCAGCGCAGCGCAGGCCTCGGGATCGGGATAGCCCGTCAGCCAGGTGATGAGCTCGTCCACCTCCGCTTTGGTGCGGCCCTTCCGCTCCGCCTTCTGCACCAGCAGAGGGTAGACCCTGGCAAAGGGCATTTCCAAAATACTCTGTCTCGGCATGGTCAGGCCTCCTGTTGGTGAATTCTGTCTTTTTCGCTGCATTCGCCGTATATAAAAAATCCCTCTGACAGTAATCGTTCCAACACTCGCGCTTCGCGCTCAAACATGATGGGATTATAGGGGCTCCCAATCACGCTGCGGTTCTTTTGAATTGCTGCCAGCGGCGTTACGTATTCCAGGGTATAGGCTTCCTCCGCCTCGTAAGCATCCAAATGCTGACAAACAGCCGCTGTTTCTGCCTCACACAGATAATAATAGTTATCCTGCACAAAGCACTCCGTTGGATCCTTGTCGCTTTTTTGAATTCGATGGACATACCCATATTCTCGGATTGTATCCGGCTTTACCAGGAGTCCGGATTCCTCCCGTGTCTCCCGGATCATTGCTTCCATGGGACTTTCGCCGTTTTCGATTCCGCCGCCCGGAAACTTGTAGTAATCATATTTCAGACTATGAATCATAGCAACTTTTCCGTCTTGTATGATGATACTTCGGGCTGAGTCCCGGGTGAAGCGATGGATACAGTGTTCATAATCTTTTTGGTCTATCTCAAACAGCAATCTCATATGCGCTCGTTTCATATCTGTTTCCCTTCGGGCACGGCGATTCCCAGGCGCAGCACGCTCACCATGGTGTCTTCGTAATCGTCTTCTATGAGAAGCACCCGCTCTCCCGCCCGGCGGAAGGCCTCGATATAGCGGCGGTTATCCGCTTTGAGTCCATCCACAGTACAGTCGGCGGCTGTCAGCCTGGCCTCGATCTCCGACTCATGGCCGAGGATCTCGTCATAATGTGCCTCGATATAGGCCTCGCTCATGGCGAGGCAAACAAAGCGGAGCTCAGGCAGATACCGCTCGTCGAAGTCCTTCCGCCAATCGGAGGGAATATAGCAGCCCTCCACGATCAGATTTTGCCGGTTCTCAATCGCGGTTTTCACGATCTCCCGGACAATGGGCCACAGATATTCCGTCAGTTCATTGTCGTCCTCGGGGGTCAGGGTCGTGTTTCCGCTGCGAATCAGCCCCATCTTCAAATGGTCGATGGATAAGTATGGGTATTTATAGTTTTCGAGCATCCTTTGCGCAAGGAGGGTTTTCCCTGTGTGCGATGCACCGGTTATCATGATAATCATACGGTCTCCTATATTCTCGGACATCGAACCTGTTGTTCTGAAGCAATCCAGTAATCGGCTTCCTCTCTGGAATGAAAAATAATGATTCGTCGGCGATCCTGATACTATTCAATCAGTTCATAGATTTTTGAAAGCTGATCCTTTGGAAAATCCAAGATATACTGGCGAAACTCCGGATCAAATTCCTGCTCTGTCCACGGCAGATCTTCCCGGATCGTACCAACCCGTGAAGCAGCCCCTTCCAAGCACAAATGCAAGGGAAAATCCAGAAAGAAAACGTCCGTCAGGGGAGAAAAGGCCGGGATGGTATTGGGAAGCTCCTCCGCCAGGTTTTCCGGCAGCGCCACCGCCGGAGACCGGCTTTGCCGGGGCCAAAACCGACAAATGGAGTTCCTTCCCATGCTGTTTCCCTCAAGAGAA
>ONXW01000266.1 GCA_900321915.1 uncultured Eubacteriales bacterium | reverse complement strand
CTTCCCTTATGCGATTCCTCGAGATCCCCGGATATCCTGTACAGGATGCGCATAAGCTCCAGCGCACTGCGGAACCTCACAGGCTGTACCCCCACATCTTCTATCAGCATGAGACTCCCCTGCAGAGAGGAATTCTCCCGGTAGGATATGCGGAGCATGACATCCCCGTCATAAACGCGGATGTCCTTCTCTTCCAGCTCGGGGCGAAGTGCCATTCTCCCGGTGTATTCTTTTTTCTTTCCCCCGCTTCCCGCCGTCTTTTCAGTTTCGGCTGCAGGGTATCCTATCTCCCTGCAGGCCCGGTCCAGAATGAGGACCAGATCGTCCAGGCCGCGAAAAGGAAGCTCATTTTCATGAAACAGCGTCACCACCGTACCGGTGACTCTCCCCTCTTTCCGGCGCAGATGCACCAGAAAGTTCCCGGCATAGCCGGGATACGGATTATCCATCCGGCTTATCCGGTCTTCCGGAACAGAGTATTTCCGGAACAATTCCCCCCGTGTCATTTCATCACCTGTCTTTAAACTCAGAATCCTCTTCTCATCATGTCTACATGTGTGTTCTCATATACGTAGCGGTTGATGGCGCAGGTCGCCCAGGCGCTGTATATACCGCAGGTAACAAGGGTCAGGAGTCCGTTGACCAGGTAAATGCCGAAGAGCCCGCCGCCGGTGCCGCTGTAGGAGAAGCGGTCCCCGCAGATGCAGGTTCCCTTGGTCTCATACTGTACCACCATGGTGTTGCCCCAGGCGCCGGCAATGCCGCAGCTGCAGGCGGTGATGAGGCTGGAGAGAATCGCGGTGCCCACGTATTCCGCCACTGTGCCGTCAAAGAAGGATGCCGGTTCGCCGGTCGGCCGGAATGGCGTCTCGCCGGCGTAGAATGTGTGCTTCATCTCCCACTTCAGGTAGTCAATCCTGGCAAAGTAAAGGTAAATGCCGCAGGTGACGATGGAAAGCAGGAACCATTTGATCCAGTGGCCGAACAGCTCTCCCGCCGTTCCGTCAAAGTCCAGACGTTTTCCGTCCAGCACGGTATGCTGTTTTCTCCACTTCAGCACATTCACCAGAACCCAGGGCGTTGCCAGGGAGCAGGTGATAAGAGAGAGGATGCCGAGCAGAAGCTGTTTGACAAACAGATCCCCGCCGGTCCCGTCAAAGTAGGACGGTCCCCCGGAACGGCCGCCGTAGTTCGGCGGAACTGCCGGCGGATACGCGGGAGGTACCGCCTGCCGGTTATAGTCCTGGGCCGCGCCCCAGTTATTGTTCGGCGCAGCGCCCCAGCTGCTGTCCTGAGACGCACCCCAGTTATTGTCCGGCGCAGCGCCCCAGCCGCTGTTCTGCTGAGGGCCGCCCTGGGCCGCGGAAGGCGGGACCATCTTTGTCCCGCAGGTTGTGCAGAATTTGTTGTTATCCGGGACCTGGGCCCCGCAGTTCGGGCAAAACATACTCATAATTCTTCCCCCTGATGTCAGTCTTTTTTTCTTAGCTTTTCACATATTCCTAATAATACCAAAAATAATGGCTGAAGCCAACGCCAATACAAGAAAAACCACCTCCACAGCCGTAAATTCCTGCGCTCCTTCTTCCACATATTTCTTTGTCCGCCAGATCCCCCAGGGAATGAGCACCGGGAGAAGGCACAGGACGTAGGCATTTTCCAGAAAGGCCTGGCGGAAATCGAGCCTCGACAGGGCCATCACCATCCGCGTCACCCCGCACCCCGGGCACTGGTACCCTGTGAGAAACCTTATGGGGCAGGGGATTCGGAAGGGAGTAAACAGCACCAGCAAAAAATATCCCAGGCCGATGAGCAGAATCTCCGTCCATGTGCGGATGACGTACTGTTTTCGCTGTTCGCGGTCCATAGAGCAGCCCTTTACCAGTTCTCTTCCAGGAACTGCAGGATTTCATTGGCCTGCGGCGGGCATCCCTTCAGCGTTTTCGCGAAGCAGGATGTGCACTGGCCGACGCCGATCTCGCCGCTCTCGCCCTTGTAGCCCTGTCCGATGGCGATTTTCGGCCCGTTATGGCGGAGCGCCCCCTCCTCGTTCATGCGGTTCAGGGCATGGATGAGGGACCCGTAGCACGCGCTGCAGGCGTCCTTCGGGGCCGTGTAGGTGGCAAGCCCGCGGACCTTCCGCGTCATCGGGAATTTGGTTGTGCCGCCCTCGGCCTTGTTCAGGTAAATGATCTCGGCCTTTGACGTGTCGGCGCAGCCGATGCCGAGCCGCTCAGCCATGCCGATGTAGGGAACGTCGTCGATGGTATAGCCCATGCAGTCGCATACGTAGGCGTCACAGAGCACGGGGTCTTTGCATCCCAGGACACGGTCCATCTGCACGGGATTTCCTCCCTCCTCGAAGTCAAGGTCGCCGCAGATATTGTCCACCAGGATAAAACTGT
>ONXW01000191.1 GCA_900321915.1 uncultured Eubacteriales bacterium | reverse complement strand
GCGCCCTCCGCAATCTTATCGACGCGGGCCTGGAGCTTCACGGAATCCCGCACACGGTTCGCGCGGACCATATACAGCACGGAAGCGTGGTCCTGGACCACATTCGGGGAAATGCCGCCGGCATCGGTGATGGCGTAGTGCACCCGGCACTCGCTTCCCATGTGCTCCCGGAGATACTGAACCCCTGTGTTCATCAGCTCCACCGCGTCCAGGGCGCTGCGCCCGTGTTCCGGGTCGCCCGCCGCGTGGGCCGCGATCCCCCTGAAGCGGTACAGCACCTGGATACAGGAATTGTTGGTGCCGCTCAGGACTTCGTTTACATCCTCCGGATGCCAGGTCAGCGCGCAGTCCAGGGATTCCCACAGGCGGTCCCTGGCAAAGAAGGCCTTGGCGGCGCCCCCCTCCTCGCCGGGGCATCCGTAAAATACCACCGTGCCTTCTCTTCCGGTCCTCTCCAGGTAGTCCTTCATGGCAAATGCCGCCGCCAGGGCGCCGGCCCCCAGCATGTTGTGGCCGCAGCCGTGGCCCGGCCCGCCGGGCACCAGGGGCTTCTGCTCCGCAGAGCATTTTTCCTGGCTCAGCCCGGAAAGCGCGTCGAATTCGCCCAGGATCCCTATTACCGGGCGCCCTTTCCCGTACTTTCCGAGAAAGGCCGTCTCAATCCCCGCAAGTCCCGATTCTACGTCAAATCCGTGTTCCCTGAGAATATCAAGGTACAGCCCGGCCGAGCGGAACTCCTTCAGGGAGAGCTCCGGGTTTGCCCAGACGGCATCCGAAAGCCCCGTAAAGATCTCACTGTGCCGGTCGATATATTCCGCCGCGAGGCGCTTCTGTTCTGTCATTCTGTACTCCTTCCCGCATGGGACCGCTTCCGCGCGGACCCGGACGGCCGATCGAAAATGCCGCCCCTCTGAGTATACCCCAGAGCGGCGGCATTTTCCACAGATATTCAGTAGAGACCGGTTTACAGTACCTTGCTGAGGAAATCCTTGAGCCTCGGGCTCTGCGGATTCTGGAAAATATCCTCAGGCGTTCCCTCTTCCACGATTTTTCCGGATTCCATGAAGACGACCCTGTTCCCGACCTCGCGGGCAAACCCCATCTCATGGGTCACGCAGACCATCGTCATGCCGGCTTTGGCCAGGTCCTTCATAACGTCGAGAACCTCGCCGACCATCTCGGGGTCCAGGGCGGAGGTGGGCTCGTCGAAGAGCATGACCTCCGGGTTCATGCAGAGCGCGCGGACAATGGCCACACGCTGCTTCTGTCCGCCGGACAGCTGCACCGGATAAGTGTTCGCGCGATCCTCGAGGCCGACGCGCCGGAGAAGCTCCAGGGCCCGCTTTTCCGCGGGTTCTTTCTGCTCCTTCTTCACAATCAGGGGAGCGATGGTCAGGTTCTCGAGAATTGTCTTGTGGGGGAACAGGTTAAAGTGCTGGAAAACCATCCCCATCTTCTGCCGGTATTCGTCCAGGTTGATTTTGCTGCTGGTGATATCGACGTCGTCAAAAATGATGGAGCCGTCCGTGGGTTCCTCCAGCAGGTTCAGGCTCCGCAGGAAGGTGGACTTTCCGCTTCCGGAAGGCCCGATGACAACCATGACATCGCCTTTGTTGATATCGATGTCAATGCCGTCCAGCGCGCGGATCTTGCCGCCGTTGTAGTGTTTTTTCAGGCCGGTAACATGAATCAGAACATTATCGTTTGTCACTTGCACGCATCCTCCCTTCTATATGCTGGATCAGCTTCGATGTCGGGAAGCACAGGCAGAAATACAGGAACGTGGCGACAATCAGCGGCTCCGCGATCAGGAAGGAGGCGGACTGCACCGACTTGACGTTGAACATGATGTCCTGCACGCCGATGGTGTAGCAGACCGAGCTCTCCTTGATGATGGTAACGAACTCGTTCGCCACGGCCGGAAGGATGTTCTTGATGGCCTGCGGGATGATGATATAGTACATTGTCTGTCCCTTGCTCATTCCGAGGCTCCGGGCAGCTTCCGTCTGTCCCTGGTGCACGCCCTCGATACCGCCGCGGATAACATCGGACATATAGCCGCCCGAGTTCAGCGCCAGCGCCACCGCGCCCGGGAAGAAACGCTCAAACTGGATGAATCCCAGGAAGGTGAACTTCGGCAGGGTGATGAAACCGAATACGATGTAATACACAAGGAAAATCTGTACCAGCATGGGGGTACAGCGGACAAACTGGACGTAGGCCCCCGCCACAAGGCGCACCGGGTTGAACCGGGAAATGCGCTCCAGGAGCATCTTCCTTTCAGGATTGTCGGATTTTACCTTTGCCAGGGCCCGGAAGGGGCGGATATCCGACAGGAGCATGAGCGCCAGTCCAAATGCCAGGAAGAAGCCGAAGAATACCGTACAAGCCGAAAGCAGGACCGTGACGAGCAGGCCCTGCTTAAAAAGCGTACCGTACGACAGG
>ONXW01000195.1 GCA_900321915.1 uncultured Eubacteriales bacterium | reverse complement strand
CGGATTTCTCGGAACCGGCCATGGGATGGCCGCCCACAAAACAGCGGTCCATGCCGAGGCTGTGAACCGCCTCGTGTACGGCGGATTTGGTGCTTCCCACATCCGAGACGACAGCGCCTTCTTTCAGGTAAGGGCGGATTTCACGCAGGTAATCCGCGATGTACTCCACCGGCGTGCAGAGGAGAATAACGTCGCAGAGCCCCAGGTTTTCATCGATGCCGTCCAGGATCCCGTCGATGACATGATCGCGCCTGGCCTGCTCCAGTGTGCTGCGGGTGCGCATATAGGCGAGAATCCGGACAGAGGGGTCGGAGCGCTTAAGCCCCCTGGCGATGGAGCCGCCGATAAGCCCGAATCCGATAAAACCGATGGTCAGCTGTCTCATGAAAACAGTCCTCCTGTTGTTCGTGCCCCCATTGTAATGCGAATCGGCGGGTGTGTCAACGATTCCGGGCTTTAAACCGTTAAATGCCGAAAGTTGTGGCATTGTGCCATATTTCGGGCTGTTCCGCCGGGGCAGTTGTTACACTTTTACCCTAAAGTGCTTGAATTGATCCATGTTTTATCGTAAAATATGGAGAGCGGTTTACTAAACCTACAGGAGGAAGTCAAATGAATGTTTATGGTACACAACAGATTCGTAATGTGATCCTGCTCGGCCACGGCGGCGCGGGAAAGACGACCGTAGCGGAGGCGCTTGCACACGTTACCGGCATCACAAAGAGACTTGGAAGCGTTCCGGAAGGGAATACGCTCAGCGATTATGATAAAGAGGAAATCAAGAGACAGTTTTCCATTTCGACTTCCGTGATCCCGCTGGAGTTCAAGGGTGAGAGCGGACCCCTCAAGATTAATATCCTGGATACTCCCGGCTATTTCGATTTCGTCGGTGAGGTGGAAGAGGCAGCCAGCGTTGCGGACGCGGCTATTATCGTCGTGAACTGCAAGGCGGGAATCCAGCCCGGAACCATCAAGGCGTGGGATATGTGCGAGGAGTATAATCTTCCGCGCGCGATTTTCGTCACCAACATGGACGACAACCAGGCGAGCTTCCGTGAGCTCCTGCTGAAGCTGGAGAAGCAGTTCGGAAGAAAGATTGCCCCGTTCCAGGTTCCGATCCGTGAGGATGAGAAGTTCGTCGGTTTCGCGAACGTCATCAAGATGAAGGGACGCCGGTTTACCAAGCTCTCCGATTACGAAGAGTGCGAGATTCCGGAGTACGTCATGAAGAACCTCTCCATCGCCAGGGATGCCCTGATTGAGGCTGTGGCTGAGACGGATGAGGCATATATGGAGCGCTATTTCGCGGGTGAAGAGTTCACCACCGAGGAGATCCAGGCGGCGCTGCGCCAGTTCGTATGCACCGGCGACATGGTTCCGGTCATCATGGGTTCCGGCGTTAACTGCCAGGGCTTCAATTTCCTTCTCCATGTCATCGACCGTTACCTTCCGGGTCCGGATCACTTTGAGTGCGTGGGCAAGGACCTCTCCACCGGGGAGATGTTCTCTACGAAGTTCAACGAGGAAGCTTCCAGAACCGCGAAGGTCTGGAAGACTGTTGTGGATCCGTTCATCGGCCGCTACTCCCTGCTGAAGGTTGTCACCGGCACGCTGAAGCCCGATACCACCATCTATAACGTGACCAAGGAAGCAGAGGAGAAGATCCAGAAGCTGTATGTGCTCCGCGGAAAGGAAGCCATTGAGGTTCCGGAGCTTCATGCGGGCGATATCGGTGCCCTCGCGAAGCTGTCCGTCACCGAGACCGGTGATACCATGGCTGTCCGGGATGCCCCGGTAGAGTATGACCCGCCGAAGATTTCCACACCGTACACCTATATGGCTTACGCTGCCAAGACCAAGGGCGATGAGGACAAGATTTCCAATGCTCTCGGACGCCTGATGGAAGAGGACCTGACCCTCAAGGTTGTCAACGACACGGAAAACCGCCAGTCCCTGCTTTACGGTATCGGCGATCAGCAGCTGGATGTGGTGATGAGCAAGCTGAAAGAGAGATATAAGGTCGACGTTGAGCTGTCCAAGCCGAGATTCGCCTTCCGCGAGACTATCCGCAAGAAAGTGGAGAAGCCCGGAAGATATAAGAAGCAGTCCGGCGGACACGGCCAGTTCGGCGATGTCAAGATGGAGTTCTCCCCGTCCGGCGACCTGGAGACCCCGTACATCTTCGAAGAGCAGGTATTCGGCGGAGCGGTTCCGAAGAACTACTTCCCGGCTGTCGAGAAGGGTATCGCAGAGTGCGTCCAGAAGGGACCCCTGGCCGGATATCCGGTTGTCGGCCTGAAGGCAGTGCTCCTGGACGGTTCTTACCACCCGGTAGACTCCTCCGAGCTTGCGTTCAAGATGGCTGCAACCCTGGCATTCAAGGCAGCGTTCATGGAGGCCAACCCGGTTCTCCTTGAGCCCATCGCTTCCCTGAAGGTCAAAGCGCCGGATCAGTTCACCGGTGATATCATGGGTGACCTGAACCGCAGAAGGGGCCGCGTGCTCGGCATGGAATCCGACCATAAGGGCGGCACCACCGTTTCCGCGGATATCCCGATCTCCGAGCTGTTCGGATACGGGACAGACCTCCGCGCCATGACAGGCGGACTCGGCGTGTTCGAGTACAAGTTTGACCGCTATGAGCAGGCACCGGGCGACATCCAGAAGAAGGAAGTCGAGGCCCGCGCCGCAGAGCTGGAAGACTGATACGCAGCAGGCCGGAACTGAATCCTGAAACCGTAATTCTTAATCCCGCAGGGTATGGAATCCTGCGGGATTTTTTGTGCCCATTGTTCAGAACTCCGAGATAATAATTTAAATTATCTAATGTACAGGGAAATAAGATTTTAGCTTATCTGAAAATTTCCCGGCAACCCGCCGCAAGTGTCAGATATAACAAAAGTTCATAATCAATCTGCTATAATTGCTCATTTTTTTACAAAATCTTAACAAACCAAGCGGCCGCAGAAGAAAAGAAAATTTATATAAAAAACGTTTTCGAAACATTTTTTCCTTACACTGCATCAAGAACTGTGTTATAATCTATAGTAATAAAGAAAGGATGTTGCATATGATGCGGAAAGGAGACTACGTAGTTCACAAAAGCGGAAAAGTTTGTGAAATTGATGCCGTTAAGACGATGGATCTCACAGGAACCCCGAAACAGTATCTGGTACTGATACCGGTACGCGACCAGACGGAGCGGATATATGTTCCGCAGGAGAATGCGGAGCTGCTGCTGCGGCCGGCGATATCTAAAAAAGAAGCATTGGAACTCATTCAGAGGATTCAGAGTATTGAACCTCTCCAGATCCAGAACGAACGGCAGCGGGAACAGGAGTACAGGAAGGCGTTCTATACGCAGAGCTATGTGAACATGGTCCGCATTGCAAAGGACCTGCACCGGAGAAAAAGACACAGGATTGAGATCGGAAAGACCCTGCCTTCCAGGGACGCGCAGATGATGACGATGGTTGAGAAAGCCTTTGAGGAAGGCATATCTGTCGCTCTGGGCGTCACACCTGAGGAAGTGAGGGACATGATCCAGGAGAACATGTAATCGGCGCGCGCCGCAGCACCCGGAAAATTCCGGCTGCTGCGGCTTTTTCTTTTCTTTCCTATGGAAATATGTTATAATTCTTTTTCGGTATTATAAATACAGGAGAGGTTACAGTCATGAAATACAATTTCAAGAGAATCGAACCGAAGTGGCAGAAGGCCTGGGATGAAGCCGGCGTCTTCAAGGCAGTGGATTTCAGCGAGAAGCCGAAGTTCTACGGACTGGTGGAGTTCCCCTATCCTTCCGGGGCAGGCATGCATGTGGGACATATCAAGGCCTACTCCAGTATCGAAGTGATTTCCAGGAAGAGAAGGATGCAGGGATATAATGTCCTGTT
>ONXW01000007.1 GCA_900321915.1 uncultured Eubacteriales bacterium | reverse complement strand
CTTCCTGGAAAAGAAGCAGGTAGGCGGGGTAAGCCATATCCAGTTTATTATCGGAGGTTCCCTGGGACTTTCCGATGCGGTGCTCAGGCGGGCGGACTACCGTCTCAGTTTTTCAAAGATGACATTTCCGCACCAGCTGATGCGCGTGGTCCTTCTGGAGCAGATTTACCGCAGCTTCCGGATCATTTCCGGAGAACCGTATCACAAATAGGAATTCAGCAAATCATGAGGGAGGTAACCTGATGTCTGAGAATGATAAGAGTTTAATTGAGCTTGAGGAAAATGAAGCCATCGGCGAAGTCAAGATTGCCGATGAGGTGGTGGCGACCATCGCAGCGCTGGCGGCCACGGAGGTGCCGGGGGTTGCTTCCCTGTCCGGCAATCCGAGCAATGAGATGCTCGGAAAGCTCGGAATGAAGAACCTGAACCGGGGCGTCAGGGTCAGCGTCGAGGAAGGCCATGTGAGCGTGGATCTGACGCTCATCATGAAATACGGCTACAGCATTCCCCAGGTATCCGTCAAAGTGCAGGACAAGGTCAAGGAGACCATCGACAACATGACCGGCCTGAGCGTGCTGGACGTCAATATTAAAATTGCCGGGGTCGAGCTGGAGGACGAAGCTTAAACATTCTTTCTTGACGCGGGGGCGCCGGTGTGTTATCATCCTCTCGTTAAGAGGGAGTAGTCGAGTGCGGGCGCACGTCCTGCACGCATACAGTCAACATACCCTGGGTGTTTCCCATGGCTGTATGCCCGACAGATATAATACTTTGTAGGGACAAGACTTTTAACATGCTGTCACGGCATGTTAAAAGTCTTTTTTCTTTTCCGTAAACGGAAGGAGGAAGGCATGGATTTTTTGCTGGAAGGAATCCTCGCGGTGACGCCGCAGGAAATTGTGATGTATGTGGTCGGCGGCCTGCTGATATGGCTGGCGATCGTGAAGGAATATGAGCCGTCGCTCCTGCTTCCCATGGGTTTCGGCGCGATTATGGTCAATCTCCCCATGAGCGGCGTCATTAACCAGATGATGCAGGGCATCGGGGAGACACAGGGCATTATTGAGTGGCTGTTCCGGACGACCATCGAAGCTTCGGAAGCCCTGCCGGTACTGCTGTTCATCGGCATCGGTGCGATGATTGACTTCGGGCCGCTCCTGTCCCAGCCGGTGATGTTCCTGTTCGGCGCGGCAGCCCAGTTCGGCATCTTCTTTGCCATCTGCCTGGCGACGCTTCTCGGCTTTGACCTGAAAGACGCCGCTTCCATCGGCATCATCGGGGCGGCGGACGGGCCCACCTCGATCCTGGTATCCCAGATTCTCCATTCCCGGTATGTCGGCGCCATCGCGGTGGCTGCCTATTCGTATATGGCGCTGGTGCCTATCATCCAGCCTTTTGCCATCCGGCTTGTTACCACGAAGAAAGAGCGCTGTATCCGGATGCAGTACAATTCCGGATCTGTGACGAGGAAGACGAGGATCCTGTTCCCGATAATCACGACCATCATCGTCGGCCTCATTTCCCCGGCCTCCGTGGCCCTGGTGGGCTTCCTGATGTTCGGAAACCTGCTCCGGGAGTGCGGCGTGCTGAACAATCTCTCCAACACGGCGCAGAACGAACTGGCAAACCTGATCACGCTCCTGCTCGGAATTACCATCTCCTTCAGCATGCGGGCGGAGGAATTCGTGCGGGTGGACACCCTCATGATCCTGGCCATCGGCCTTGTTGCCTTTGTCTTTGACACCATCGGCGGCGTGATGTTCGCGAAATTCCTGAACCTGTTCCTGAAGAACAAGATTAACCCGATGATCGGCGCGGCGGGGATTTCCGCCTTTCCCATGTCATCCAGGGTGGTGCAGAAGATGGCGATCAAAGAGCAGCCCGGCAATATTATCCTGATGCACGCGGCGGGGGCAAATGTCTCCGGCCAGATCGCTTCTGTTATCGCGGGCGGCCTTGTCATCAAGCTGGTCACCGCGGTGCTGTGACAGACGGAAGGAGGATACAATGAGTCCTGAGATTATGTCCAATTTTATGACGGCCCTGAAGATTATGGCGCAGGGCATGGGCGGCATTTTTGTGGTTGTCGTCCTGATTACGCTGGTGGTTCTTGCGCTTCAGAAGCTGAAATAAGAACCTTACAAATATTTACATCCTTGTTACATTCGTTGCTTTTCGGCCCTGTCCCGGGTATACTGAGGAAGTCATCAGAGATTTGCCCGAAAGGAAAAGCCATGATCCGAAAAGGAATAATTCAGACAATTGCGGGAATTATCACGGCGGCCCTGATTGTCGCCGCGCCGATATACAGTATCGTCACATACGCGGGACCTTCCGATGAGCTTGGTGTCGAGATACCCCACATAGGTCCCGGGGATGCCGAGGAGTACGCACAGCAGCTGGCCGGTATGGCGGCGGCCGCGGCACAGAATGTGGGGTCCCAGGTAAACAAAGCTGTCGCGCCGGCGCTGCTTTCGGCGGACAACTATTATGACATGCCGAACGCGAACCCGCAGGCCGCGGCCATCGACATGTACTCCTATGATATGATGGTTCATGACCTGAATAAGATGAAGCAGACTTATCCAAGCCTGGTGAAGGTCAACAGCATCGGCACCTCCCTGGACGGCAGGACCATCTACGATGTCATCGTGGGTAATCCGAACGCGCAGAAAAAGATCCTTGTCCAGGCGGGAATTCACGGACGGGAATATATCGTATCTACCATCACCATGCAGCAGATTGACGCGCTGCTGAACGGCGCGGCGAACGGGGGGACCTTCAACGGGAAGCCGGTTTCCGAGATGCTGCAGCAGGTGTGCTTCCACTTTGTGCCGATGGCGAATCCGGACGGGATTTCCATCAGCCAGCTGGGGGAAGCGGGTGTGAAAAACCCGAAATACCGCGAGATCATGCAGAACGGGTTTGCCATGGACACGGCCACGGGCCGTGCCGGCGCGGCGGATTACGCGGCCTACCTCAGACGCTGGAAGAGCAATGCGGCGGGCGTGGACCTCAACCACAACTTTGACGCGAACTGGCAGGAGATTGTGGACGCGGGATACGGGCGCGCCGTAGGTTATAAAGGATCCGCCCCGCTGTCCGAGCCGGAGTCCAAAGCCCTGGCGAATCTGGCGAACAGCAACCGCTTCAGCGCTACCATCAGCTATCACTCCACGGGCAACATCCTGTACTGGGATGCATTCAACAACAACGCCGCTCAGACCTCTTTCGAGATTGCCTCCCTGGTACATGATATTTCCGGATTCGGTATTCTCGGAAACCTTGGACACGGCGGATTTAAGGACTGGATACAGAAGGTTTCCACCATCCCCAGCCTGACGGTTGAGATGGGCGGAAGCGAGTGCCCGGTCAACTTTGCGGAATATCCGGTAATCTGGCAGAACACGAAAGCCATTCCGGGAATTATTGCGGAATATGTTCTGAATCACTGATTGTTTAAGCCACCGCATCCCTGAAAGGGGATGCGTTTTTTTTTTCGGTATGATAACCTGACGTTTTGTATTATAATAAAATTTAGCATGAGCGCGGCGCGCGGGATGGGGGGATTCTGTTCCCCGGACTGTCCCTGATACGGGACGGAAGGAAGGAAAACAGGATATGAGAGAAGAAGAGAGCAGAAATTATACGGCAATTCTCCGGGCGGAGCTGGTTCCCGCCATGGGATGCACCGAGCCTATCGCCATCGCTTACGCGGCCGCCAAAGCGGTGCAGGCGCTGGGAACGCAGCCGGAACACCTGGAGGTGACCTGTTCAGGCAATATCATTAAAAATGTCAAGGGCGTTACAGTGCCGAATTCCGGCGGCCTGAAAGGGATCGAGGCGGCAGCCGTCCTGGGGGCAGTGGGCGGAGACGCCGGGAAGGGCCTGGAGGTCATCTCCGGGGCGACCGACGAAGCGCGGGAGAAAACCGGGAAGATGCTGGAGGACGGCGTGTGCGTCGTAAATCTGGCGGAGGATGTGCCGAACCTGTATATCTGCTGTGAGGCTTTCCGCAGCGGCCACAGATCCCTGGTAGAGATTATTGACAACCACACCAATATCACGAGGATTCTCCGGGACGGCAGGCCCTGGAAAGACCCGGACAGGATAAAGGGAGAGGATACCCGGTCCGCGGACCATGCGGGGACGGAGCCCGGAACGGGAAAAAAGACGGACGGGGAGGAACCGGATTACTCCCGGATGACCCTCCGCGGGATCATCAACTATGCAAATATGGTGGATATCGCGGAAGTATCGGATATCCTGGAGGAACAGGTCCGGTGCAACACCGCCATTTCCCAGGAAGGCATCGATAACCGCTGGGGCGTCAGGGTAGGCAAGACCATCCTGGAGAACTGGGGGAGGGATGTGAAATCCCTGGCCTGCGCCAGGGCCGCGGCAGGGTCGGACGCCAGGATGAGCGGATGTCCCATGCCCGTGATTATCAATTCCGGAAGCGGCAACCAGGGCATCACGGTGACCATGCCGGTGGTAACCTACGCGGAACAGTGGTATCTCTCAAAAGAAAAGATGTACCGCTGCCTCTGCGTTTCCAACCTGGTGTCCATCTATATCAAGCATTACATCGGATCGCTCTCCGCGTTCTGCGGCGCGGTCAGCGCTGCCTGCGGCGCCGGCGCGGCCATCACATACATGGCGGGCGGAAGCTATGAGGAGATCAGCGGAACGATCACCAATACGCTGGGCAATGTGGGCGGCATCGTCTGTGACGGCGCGAAGCCCAGCTGCGCCGCCAAAATCGCGTCCTCCGTCCACGCGGCCCTGATGGCGCACTACATGAGCATGAGCGCCAAGGAGTTCCAGGGCGGCGAAGGCTTCGTCAGGAGCGATGTCGAGGATACCATCAAGAACATGGGATACATCGGAAAGATCGGCATGAAGGAGACAGACAAAGAGATTCTGAACGTGATGATCGATAAGGTAGATGTAGATTCCAGCCTGTAGAAGAGAGAGAAAAGTATGAGAAGAAACAGTTTTTCTGGCAGCCGGATGCTCCGGCTCCTGCCGGCGCTGGCAGCCGCCTTTATCCTGGCGGCCTGCGGTGGAGGCGGAAATAAACCCGCAGGGACAGATAAACCCGCAGCGCAGGAAGAAACTGCAGCGGAGAGCGCTTCCGGGGAGGAGACTTCCGCGGAAGAGACCTCAGGGGCAGCAGGAGAATCCGTCGCCGCACAGACTAAAACCCCGGCGGACGGCACCGTATTCTTCCACGGGGGATTCACCTTCCCTGCCCTGGATACGGTGAAGCAGTATGAGGGGCGCATCTATACGGAAAT
>ONXW01000197.1 GCA_900321915.1 uncultured Eubacteriales bacterium | reverse complement strand
GCGGAGACATCCGCGCCGGAGACAACGGCTGCGGAGACAACGGCTGCGGAGACAGCGGGAGTACCCGCGATGGACAGCACCGGGGAGACGGCGGACGCTTCCGCCTCGAGAAAGAGCGCTCCGGTAACGCCTACAGAGGCTGATTCCTCTGCGCTGACAAAGCCCTACGCGGCGGCGTCGGTCAACCAGGTGGAGGCCGGTTCGCAGAACAGTGCCGGCACAGGCAGCCGGAAAGCGGACGAGACCCGGGTGAAGGTCATCGGAACGGACCCGCCGGGCAGCGGACAGGTATCGCAGACAGAGACAGCTTCCGTACAGGATTCCGGCAGGGCGGGCGGCGTCCAGTCCGTCAGCGCGCCGGGACAGTAAAAAACAGGGGAAGAAACAGGGGAGAATGGAATTGTGAGGAGAATCAGTTATATTATCCGTAATTTTACGGTGTGCACCGCGGCAGCGTTTATGCTGGCCCTGACTGTACCCGCCTGGGCACTCCAGGCGTGGGCGGCAAGCGCCACCATCGCTTTCTCTGACCCGGATGCACAGGTAGGGGAAAATGTTACGGTCAATGTCAAGGTATCGTCGAAGGACGGCCAGATTGGAACAACCAATCTGATGCTCAGCTATGACCCGAATGTCCTGGAATTCGTGAGCGGCGACAGCGCCAGCGGCGGCGCCGGCTCCGTCAGGATAAACGGGGCCTCCGCGGGTACGGATACCGCGGCGTTCAAGCTGACATTCCGTGCCCTGAGCCCGGGCAGCACGAGCATCACGGTCGGCGATTATGAGGTCTATGACGCGAGTTCGCAGCCGGTGGATATCTCAAAGGTGGGTTCTTCGGCTGTCCGCGTGCAGGGAGCGGCAGGACAGAGCTCCGATACCGCCCTGAAAAGCCTGGAGGTATCCCCGGGCGTGATCATACCGGAGTTTTCCCCGGATATCACGTCCTACACCGTGAATGTGGCCCTGGACGTCGAGAAGATCGCTGTCAGCGCCCAAGCTGCCGATGGCGGCGCGTCCGTCACGGTTTCCGGCGGGGATAATCTGGCGGAAGGCGAAAACCAGGTTGTCTGCACGGTGACGGCTCCGGACGGTGTAAGCACCAGAGAATACCAGATCACGGTCAACAAGACCGCGGTTCCGGAAGCTGCCGCTCCGGCCCCCGGTGCTGACGGCGTTGTGCTGAGCACCCAGCTGGTCAATGTGGACGGTACCGATTACGGGATTGCCCAGTCCTTCAATACCAGGCTGATTCCGGACGGCTTCCGTGAACAGGCGACGGACTATAACGGTTCGGGCGTCATGGCGGCTGTCTCCGACAGCGGCATGGAGCTCCTGTACCTGGTGAAGGCAGACGGAACGGGACAGTTCTTTGTCCTGGAGGATGATGGGACATTTTCACCGTTCATTACAATCCAGGTGGCACAGAAGAGTATCGTGGTGCTGACGCCTGACAGCAGCGTCGAGATCCCGGAACATTTCAACGAGACGATAATCCAGCTGAACGGAAGCTACCGTGTCACCGGCTGGGTGCCCTCGGGAGACCCGGACCAGAAATACTGCCTGGTCTACGGCATGAACAGCAGCGGCGTGAGGGATTTCTACTGCTATGACCTGGCGGAAAAGACCATCCAGCGCTATTTCCCGGCTCCGCCGAGCAAATATGACGACGCGCAGGTCGACGCGATTATCGACAGCTACAATGCCCTTCAGGATGCCTATAACCAGAGGTTCCTGTACATCGCGGGACTTGCGGTCCTCTCCGCGATACTTCTCATTATCCTGCTGAACGTGCTTCTCCGGAAGCTGTTCGGCGGCGGGAAGCAGAGAGACAGGGATGACTATTACGATTCGGAACCCCGGGAGCGGAACGTCCGGAAGCAGGCCGATGCGCCTGTCCGGAGACAGACCGAGAGTCCTGTCCGGAGACAGACCGAGACAGGCGGCCGGAGAATGACCGAGAGCCCGGATATCCCGGTGCGCCAGACCCCGGCGGAAAGGGCGGCGCGCAGAAAACAGAGAGAAGATGATCTGGATATCATTGACCTGTAACTGACAGGCCCGATATCTTAAAAAGAGAAGACTACCGGAACAGCCGATACGATCCTCACCGGACGGCGGCAGTTCCGGTAGTTTTTTCTTGACAGGACCGCCACTTGTTATATATTATGTATAACAAGTAGAGAGGAGGGAAATACGTGATCGTTGAAGTTGATTTTAACAGTGACGAGGCGCTGTATATTCAGCTTAGAAACCAGATTATTATCGGTATTGCCTGCGAGCGGTTCCGGGAAGGAGATCCGCTTCCCTCGGTGCGGCAGCTGGCCGGAGATATCGGCATTAACATGCACACAGTCAACAAGGCATATTCCGTGCTGCGCCAGGAAGGCTTTGTCAAGCTTGACCGCCGCCGCGGCGCCGTGATTGCCCTGGATGAGGACAAGGCGAGGACTCTCTCCCAGCTCCAGCGGGAGATGAGCGTACTGCTTGCTGCCGGGGCCTGTAAGAATGTAAGCAGAGAGGAGATTCACCGTATGGTGGATCGGATATATGACCGTTTCCCCTGCCAGTGCGGCGGGAAGCAGAGTGAATAACCGGAGGAGCTGCGATGTTATGTGAAAAATGCAGAATCCGCGAGGCAACCGTGCGCTATATGGAGATTATCAATGGCGTTAAGACAGAGCACAGTCTCTGCACACAGTGCGCCGCGGAGATGAATTTCGGACCTTATACGGCCATCCTGGACGGAGATTTCAACCTCGGAAAGCTTCTTTCCGGGCTGATGGGGCTTCCGGCCGCATCAGGACAGGAGGAGAGCCTGACGGAGGTGGTCTGCCCGAACTGCGGCACCACCTACCAGCAATTCGTGAATGAAAGCCGGTTCGGCTGTGCGGACTGTTATCATGTGTTTGACATGCTGATCGGGGAGAAGATAAAGAAACTCCAGGACAGCAGCAGCCATACGGGCAAACAGCCGAAGATGCGTCCCCTTCCCGCCGGGGAGCCCGCGGTCATGGACGACGGCAGCCTGGAGTTCTCCAGGGAAGAGCAGATCCGCCAGACGGAGCGCGCCCTGAAAGAGGCGATCCGCACGGAAAATTATGAAGAGGCGGCCATCCTCAGGGACCGGCTCCGCAGTATGCGGGAGGAGGGGCGTCATGATGAAGTGGTATGAAGAAGTAAAAAATGATGCTTCCGGCGTTGTCGCAAGCCGGGTCCGTCTCGCCAGGAACTGGGACGAATACCGGTTCCCGAACCGGCTGACGGACGAGGAGGCGGAGGGAATGATCCGCCGCCTGAAGGATAAATTCCGTGACCTGCCTGACCGGGACGGGAGAGATTTTGAGTACAGGGATCTCATACGCGCCGGGGAGGCGGAGCGGAGCGCCCTGCGGGAGCGGAAGCTCCTGAACAGGACCCTGGCGGAAAAGAAGACGCCGGGAGGAATGATCCTGTCTGAGGATGAGAAGGTGAGTATCGTCCTGAACGGCGACGACCATATCAGGATGCAGGTTCTCTCCGCGGGACAGGACCTGGAGGGGTGCTGGGAACGGGCAAGCGCCCTGGATGATTATGTCAATGAAAAGATATACTATGCCTTTAATTCCAAGTACGGGTACCTGACATCCTACCCGACGAATGTAGGTACCGGCATGCGCGCGTGCCTCACGCTGCATCTTCCCTCCCTCGCCGCGAGCAAGCGGTTCTCGGAATTCGCGGGCGCCATGGGAAGATTCGGCTGCGGCGTGCGCGGCGTGTACGGGAGAAATAATGAGAATATCGGGGATATCTATGAGGTGTTCAACCAGAAAACCCTGGGCATGACGGAAAAAGAGATCATGGACCGCGTGAGCTACGTGGCAGGACAGATCACGAAGCAGGAAAAAAACATCCGGGAATCTTCCCTGGAAAAACACCGGCTGATGCGGGAGGATGAGTCCTATAAGGCGTACGGCGTCCTCCGCTACGCGAAGAAGCTGACCATCAAAGAGGCCCTGACCTACCTTTCCCACCTTCGGGCGGGAATCGCTGACGGCCTTATCACCCCGGTGACGGACACAAGCATTTACCGGATTATGATGGAGGTGCAGCCCGCGGTGCTGGCACGCCGCGAAAACCGCCCCATGGGGCGGGAAGAACTGGAGGTCTGCCGGGCGGAGACAGTCCGCGCCATGCTTCCGGAAATCAGATAAGACAGGAGAAAAAAGACTATGTCAGAACGTTATACAGAAAAGGCTGACCAGGCCCTGAGACTGGCTGCGGAAGCGGCTCAGAAGCTGGGCAACGGTTATGTCGGAACAGAGCACCTGCTGCTGGGGCTGGTGCGGGAAGGCACGGGAACGGCGGCGGCTGTCCTGCGGAACGCAGGCGTGACGGAAGACCGGATCCTGGAGCTGATGGAGCACCTGATCTCCCCGGCGTCGCCGACGGCCATCGCGGGAAATGTGGAATACACTCCGGGGACAAGGGCCATCCTTGCCTCCAGCTACGATGAGGCGGTATTTTTCAAGGCGCCCAAGATCGGGACGGAACATATCCTCATTGCGCTTATCAAAGCGGGCAACTGCACGGCCTCCAGGCTTCTCAATACCATGAACGTCAATCTTCAGAAGCTGTATGTCGATGTGCTCGGAGCCATGGGAAATGAGAACGCCGCAGGAAACGGCCCCCAGGCCCGGGAACAGGGCGGGGAGGGCGACAGGAAAACGCCCACCCTGGACCAGTACAGCAGGGACCTGACAAAGGCGGCCGCGGAGGGCGACCTGGATCCCGTGATAGGACGGGACCGTGAGATGCAGCGCGTGATCCAGATCCTGAGCCGCAGGACGAAGAACAATCCCTGCCTCATCGGTGAGCCCGGCGTCGGAAAGACGGCGGTGGCGGAGGGACTCGCGGAGCTGATTGTGGCGGGGCGGGTACCCGAATCCGTGGAAGGAAAGCGGGTCGTCAGCCTGGACCTGTCCGGGATGGTGGCCGGGTCCAAATACCGCGGCGAATTTGAAGAGAGAATAAAGAAGGTCCTGGAGGAAGTCCACAATGCAGGGAACATCCTGCTGTTCATCGATGAGATCCACACCATCATCGGGGCCGGCGGTGCGGAGGGCGCCATCGACGCGTCCAATATCCTCAAGCCGCAGCTGTCCCGCGGGGAGATCCAGCTCATCGGCGCAACGACAGTGGATGAATACCGGAAGAGGATCGAGAAGGACAGCGCCCTGGAGCGGCGGTTCCAGCCCGTCATGGTGGAGGAGCCGTCGGAGGAGGAGTGCGTGGAGATTCTCCGGGGGCTGAAGGGACGTTATGAAGACCACCACAATGTCACCATCACGGATGAGGCGGTCCAGGCGGCGGTGCACCTGTCCGCGCGCTATATCAACGACCGTTTCCTCCCGGACAAGGCTATTGACCTGATCGACGAGGCGGCGTCCAAGGTGCGCCTGAACGGGTACACTGAACCCGGGGAGATCCGGAAGCTGGAAGATAAGCTGAAGGATCTGGATGAGGAGAAAGAAAACGCCATCCGCGAGGAGGCCTTTGAGAAGGCGGCCGGCATTAAAAAAGAGCAGGGGGAGATCCGGGACCGGATTGAAGAACTGCGCACCAGCTGGAAAAATGAGCGCAGCGAGCGGAAGCTCTCTGTGGGGGAGGATGAGATCGCGGATATCGTCTCCGACTGGACCGGGATTCCCGTGCGGAAGCTCAATGAGACGGAGTCTGAGCGGCTCATGAACCTGGAGAATATCCTCCACCGGCGCGTCGTCGGGCAGGAGGAATCCGTCACCGCGGTGGCGAAGGCAATCCGGAGAGGGCGCGTGGGCCTGAAGGACCCGAAGCGGCCGATAGGATCCTTTCTGTTCCTCGGTCCCACCGGCGTGGGAAAGACGGAGCTCTCCAAAGCTCTGTCGGAGGCGCTTTTCGGCACGGAGAACGCGATGATCCGCGTCGATATGTCCGAATACATGGAGAAGCACAGCGTCTCCAAGATGATCGGATCCCCGCCCGGATACGTGGGATATGAGGAAGGCGGGCAGCTGGCGGAAAAGGTCCGCAGGCAGCCGTACTCCGTGATCCTTTTCGACGAGATAGAGAAGGCGCACCCGGACGTATTCAACGTCCTGCTGCAGATCCTGGACGACGGCCATATCACGGACGCCCAGGGAAGGAAGATAGATTTCAAGAATACCGTCATCATCATGACGAGCAACGCGGGGGCGGAGAATATCATTGCCCCGAAGCACATGGGCTTCGCGGCGGCTGCGGATGAAAAGGCGGATTATAATTTCATGAAGGGCCGCGTGATGGATGAGCTGAAACGGCTCTTCCGCCCTGAGTTCCTCAACCGTATCGACGAGACCATCGTGTTCCATCCGCTGACCAGGGAAAATATCCGCCAGATCAGCCATATCATGCTGTCGGCCATCAACCGCCGTACAGAGGAGCAGCTTGGAATGACCCTGGTGTTTGACGAAAAGGCTGTGGACTGGCTGTCAGAGAAGGGATTTGACCCGAAGTTCGGCGCCCGGCCGCTCAGGAGGACTATCCAGAACGAGGTGGAGGACAAGCTGTCCGAAGCGCTGCTGGAGGGCCGCGTGAAGAACGGGGATATCGTGAAGGTCACAGCCGCGGAGGGAGGACTGGAATTCCGGCGGGCAGAATCAAAGGAACCTGCCGCGGAGGCCTGAGGAGTTAAGACAAGATGGCAAAAGTAAAGAAAACATCTTTTTTCTGTACCGAGTGCGGGTTTGAACAGGCCAAATGGTCAGGGCAGTGTCCCGCCTGCAAGGCCTGGAATACGATGGTGGAGGCGCCTGCCTCCCCTTCGCCGGGACCCGGGTCAAGGGGCGCGGCCAGTGTCCGGGGGACGGACCTTAAGCCTCTCCGGCTGGACGAGATCTCCCTGGAGGAGGAAGACAGGACTTCCACCGGCTTCGCGGAACTGGACCGTGTGCTCGGCAGCGGCGTGGTGAAAGGATCTCTCGTTCTGGTGGGCGGGGACCCAGGTATCGGCAAATCCACCATACTCCTGCAGGTCTGCCGGAACATGGCGGAAGCGGGAAAAAAGATATTATATATTTCCGGGGAAGAATCCCTGAAACAGATCAGGCTGAGGGCGGAAAGAATCGGGAAGACGGAAGGCGACCTGACCTTTCTCTCGGAGACGAACCTCGGAGCAATCGCGGAGGTAATCCGAAAGTGCCGCCCGGACGCCGTGGTGATTGATTCCATCCAGACCATGTTCCTGGAGGAGGTAACCTCCTCGCCGGGAAGCGTGAGCCAGGTCAGGGAATGCACCGGCATGCTTCTCCAGATTGCCAAGGGGGAGGAGATTACCGTCTTTATCGTCGGCCATGTCACAAAAGAGGGCGTGGTAGCCGGACCGAGGGTCCTGGAGCATATGGTGGATACCGTCCTGTATTTTGAGGGAGACCGCTTTGCCTCCTACCGCATTCTCCGAAGCGTCAAAAACCGTTTCGGATCTACCAATGAGATCGGCGTGTTTGAGATGCGGGAGGACGGCCTCCGGGAGGTCCTGAATCCTTCTGAGTTCATGCTGGAGGGACGGCCCGGCGGCGCTTCCGGGTCTGTGGCCGCGTGCCTCATGGAGGGGACGAGGCCTATCATGCTGGAGGTGCAGGCCCTCACCGGGCGTACCGCTTTCGGCATGCCCAGACGTGTGGCGGCGGGGACCGATTATAACCGGGTCAACGTCCTCATGGCCGTGTTGGAAAAACGGTGCCGCATGGAGTTCTCCCAGTACGACGCCTACGTCAATATCGCGGGCGGCATGCGGATGAGCGAGCCGGCGCTGGACCTTGCCATTGTGACAGCCCTGATCTCAAGCTATCAGGATATCCCGGTGGATGAAAAAACAGTGGTCTTCGGCGAAGTTGGGCTTTCCGGCGAGGTGCGGGCTGTGTCCATGGCGGAACAGCGCGTCCGGGAGGCGCTGAAGCTGGGATTTACCCGGTGCATCATGCCCAGGGTAAACCTCAGGAAAATGGACCTGCCGGAGGGAATCCGCCTGGAAGGTGCGGCCAGCGTCAGCGATGTCATCCGGTTGTTGAAGAATTAACTGGAAATGGCATATGGCATATGCTATAATATGTCTCAATTTCATTCCCCTTCTGAATGCCGGAGGGGAAGGATTTGCGCAAACAGCAGGAGGATGACATTATGTCAGGAGTAAAGGAACTGCTTCGGGTAGAAGCGGACGGCAGCATCAGCTTCGGCGATTACGAACTTGAGGAGAAGAAGAAGCTGGCTGACTTTGAGCATCAGGGAGACCTGTACAAGGTAAAGACATATCGGGAGATAACCAAGCTGGAGCGGAACGGTATGTTCGTTTATGAATCTGTTCCGGGCACTGCGGTCACATGGTTTGGGATTCAGGACAACAGCGTGGAATTTTCCGTGGAAGGCGAAAGAGACGTCCAGATTACTCTTCAGATGGAAGAAGACCGGGATTACGCCATATACGTGGATGACGTTGCGGCGGGCAGTATGCGGACCAACCTCAGCGGAAAGCTTGTGCTGAGCGTGGAGCTGGAAGCGGGAAAACCGGCATTCATCCGTGTTGTCGCCAGATAAAGCAGTCAGATGACAGGAAGCCGGTTTCACGAAGGAACCGGCTTTCTTTATCAGGAGGAGGAAGAAAAGTGTCAGAGACAAAGATTATGCTCGGTAATGCGGCGATCGCCCGCGGCGCGTACGAGGCGGGACTGAAGGTTGCTTCCGCTTATCCGGGAACGCCCAGCACGGAAGTGAGTGAAAACCTGGTGCAGTATAAGGATTCCCTGTACTGCGAGTGGGCCCCGAACGAAAAGGTTGCTACGGAGGTTGCCATCGGCGCTTCCATCAGCGGCGTCCGGTCCATGTGCTGCATGAAGCACGTGGGCGTCAATGTGGCGGCGGACCCCCTGTACAGCATCTCCTATGCCGGCGTCGGCGGGGGCATGGTGATGGTCGCGGCCGATGACCCGGGTCTTTACAGCTCCCAGAACGAGCAGGACACCCGCTGCGTGGCAAGAGCCGCCCAGGTGCCGGTCCTGGAGCCCTCAGATTCCCAGGAGGCGAAGGATTTCACGAAATACGCGTTCGAGCTGAGCGAGAAATATGACACCCCGGTGATTCTCAGGACCACCACAAGGCTTGCCCATTCCCAGGGACCGGTGGTGCTGGAGGAACGGAAGGAACCGGAAGTAAAGGAATATACCCGCAATGCCCCCAAGTTTGTCATGATGCCGGGCAATGCCAAGAGCCGCCATGTCTTTGTGGAGCAGAGGATGAAACAGATGGCGGAGGACGCTTCCTCCATGCCTGTCAACCGCGCGGAATACGGCGATACCTCCATCGGCTTCATTGCCAGCGGAATCGCTTATCAGTACGTGAAGGAAGTCTGTCCCGACGCGTCCATACTGAAGCTCGGCCTGGTGCATCCGCTGCCCAGGAAGCTCATCGAAGAGTTTGCCGCGAAAGTGGACAGGCTGATTGTGTTCGAGGAGCTGGAGCCAGTCTTCGAGGAGCAGATAAAGTCCTGGGGCATTGCCGGTGAAGGAAAGGAGCTGTTCACCCTTCAGGGAGAGTACAGCGCCAATATGCTCCGGAAAGCCCTGGGGATGGACCTGGAGATCGGGGAAGCGGCCAATGTTCCGGCGAGACCGCCGATTCTCTGTCCCGGATGTCCGCACCGCAGCGTATTCTACGCCCTGAAGAAGCTGGGCATCCACGCGGCGGGCGATATCGGATGCTACACTCTGGGCGCTGTGCCGCCGCTGGGCGTGATTGACACCACCATCTGCATGGGATCGAGTATCTCCTCGCTTCACGGCATGGAGAAAGCCCGCGGAAAAGAATATATTAAAAACTGGGTGGCGGTCATCGGCGATTCCACCTTCATGCATACCGGCATCAATTCCCTTGTCAATATGGCTTACAACCAGGCGACCGGTACCGTCATCATTATGGACAACTCCACCACGGGAATGACCGGGCACCAGGACCATCCGGCGACGGGAAAGACCCTGCTGGGAGAAGAGGTCCCCGCGGTAAACATTCCGGCTCTCTGCCGTTCCCTGAACATCCGCCATGTGGTTGAGGTGAATTCCTTTGACCAGAAGGAGCTTGAGCGCGTCATAAAGGAAGAGGTGGCCCGGGACGAACTCTCGGTCATCATTGCCGAAGCTCCCTGCGCGCTGCTGAAGGGACTGAAGTTCCCGAATGTGGTGAAGGCGGATTCCGGGAAGTGCAGGAAGTGCGGCCTCTGCCTGAAGCCGGGATGTCCGGCCCTCACAAAGAAGGCCGACGGAACCGTTGCCATCGACGCGACCATGTGCAATGGCTGCGGGCTCTGCGAGCAGCTCTGCCATTTCGGTGCGCTGGAAATAACCGCGAGATAACGCGGGACCTGAATCGAGTAGGAGAGGAAAAATGACAAAGAATATCATGATTGTCGGCGTCGGTGGACAGGGCACCCTGCTTACCAGCCGTATTCTCGGCGGTATCATGAGCGACGCCGGATATGAGGTGAAAGTTTCGGAAGTGCACGGCATGGCGCAGCGCGGCGGAAGCGTTGTAACCTTTGTGCGGTACGGAGACCGGGTGGCGGAGCCCATCGTCGAAGAAGGCCAGGCGGACGTTCTGATCGCCTTTGAAAGGCTTGAAGCGATGCGCTATGCCCATTTCCTGAAGAAAGACGGCGTGCTGATTGTCAATGACCAGCGTATCGACCCCATGCCGGTCGTGATGGGCGCGGCGGAGTATCCGGAGGGAATCCTGGAAGAACTCCGGAAAAACCATACCATGTATGCCATCGATGCCCAGGCGAAAGCCTTAGAGCTCGGAAACAGCCGTGTTTTCAATATTATCGTGCTGGGGATGGCGGCGAAGCACATGGACTTCTCCGTGGAAGAGTGGCTTAAGGTGATTGAGAAGACCGTCCCGCCGAAGACTGTTGAAATGAATAAAAAGGCATTCCTGGCCGGCTACGAATCCGCCTGAGCGCGGAAAAACAGGCCAAAGAGGCCTGTTCGATACTGATGTCTGCGGTGTCCGTATGAAAGGACACCGCAAACTTCAGCACGAAAGATGAAAAAGATTCAACATTAAATTGAAAAAAACTAAATATAACGCTTTACATTTTGAAAAGAACGAGTATAATAAACAGCGTTGAACAAAATTCAATACTGAATTGAAACAATACGGACACTTAAGGAGTGAATCATTATGAACAGTACAACAGAGATCCGCTGGCACGGCCGCGGAGGCCAGGGAGCGAAGACAGCAGCACTTCTGCTGGCGGATGTAGCATTCAAGACCGGAAAGAATGTACAGGGATTCCCGGAGTACGGCCCGGAACGGATGGGAGCCCCCATCACGGCTTTTAACAGGATAAGCTCCGGAAAGATTACGGTTCACTCCAACATATACCGGCCGGATTATGTGGCCGTGGTGGATGAAACCCTTCTCCATTCCGTGCACGTTACAGACGGGCTGAAGGAAGAGGGCGCCATCATCATCAATACGCCGAAAAGCAGGGAAGAGGTGCTTCCCCTGCTGAGAGGCTACCGGGGAGAAGTCATCACCATTGACGCCCGCGCCATTTCAGAGCAGACGCTGGGAAAGAACTTCCCGAACACGCCGATGCTGGCAGCGGTGGTCGCCGCCTGCGGCATCATGGACCGGGACTCCTTCGTTCAGGATATGCGCGCTTCCTTTGAGCACAAGTTCGCAAGGAAGCCGGAAGTGATCGAGGGGAACATGAAAGCCCTGGAGATGGCCTGGGATGCTGCGGAAGCTGCAAGATGCCCGCAGAATGCAGCCAGGGAAGCCCGGATCGCGTAACCCACAGAGAAACCAAAGAGAGAAGAACAGGAAAAACAGAGCTGCCGCGGGAAGCTTTGCGCTTTCCGCGGCTTTTTATGTATCAGGCAGGAGGGACTGTATATATGCGCACGGATGTCAGCAGGATTAATGAACAGACGTCCTACGAGGACCTTACCGAGGGGCTGATGATGTTTGCGGCCGCGACGTCAAAAGAATTCAACACCGGGGAGTGGAGGACCAGCACACCAATCCATCACACCGATAAGTGCAGGCAGTGCCTGCTCTGCGTGCCGGTCTGCCCGGATTCCAGCATACCGCTGGAGAACGGGAAGCGCCAGGGTTTTGATTACGATCACTGCAAGGGATGCGGTATCTGCGCGAAGGTATGTCCCTTCGGGGCGATCGAGATGAAGGAGGGAATAGAGCCATGAGTTCCAGGGAAATCAGAGAACGAATGTCCGGCAATGAGGCGGTTGCCTACGCGATCCGCCAGGTGAACCCGGATGTCATGCCGGCCTTCCCCATCACGCCATCCACAGAGATTCCCCAGATGGTTTCCGCTTATGCGGCCAACGGGGAGATTGACACGGAGTTTATCCCCGTGGAGAGCGAACACTCCGCCATGTCCGCGGCTATCGGCGCGGAAGCGGCAGGAGCACGCACGATGACAGCGACATCCTCCGCGGGACTGGCCCTGATGTGGGAGGAGCTCCTGCTGGCGGCTTCCAACCGCCTTCCGGTGGTGCTCACCCTGGTCAACAGGACCCTGTCCGGCCCCATTAACATCAACTGCGACCATTCCGACGGCATGGGCGCCAGGGATACGGGATGGATCCAGATTTACGCGGAGAATAACCAGGAGGCCTATGACAACTACATCCAGGCATTTCCCATTGCGGAAGACCCGCGGGTCCACCTGCCGGTGATGGTCTGTCAGGACGGTTTTATCACAAGCCATGCGGTCGAAAACATTTCCCTGCTGGAGGATGCGGCGGTGAAGGAATTTGTGGGCACCTACTGCCCGGAGGAATTCCTGCTGAATCCCGGGAAACCCGTTGCTGTAGGCCCGTATTCGGTATCGGCCTACGCCATGGAGGCCAAGAAGGCGCAGGAGATGGCTATGGAGCGCGCGGGGGAGGTAATCCTGGAGCAGGCGGAGCGGTTCCGCAGGCTCAGCGGGCGTTCCTACGGGTTCTTTGAGGAGTACCGCACGGAGGATGCGGACTACATCATGCTGATTATGGGTTCCGCCGCCGGGACAGCCAAGGCGGCTGTGGACATGCTGCGGGAGCGCGGAAAGAAAGTCGGCGTCCTGAAGCTTCGGGTATTCCGCCCGTTCCCGGAAAAGGAAATAGCGGAAGCCCTGAAGAACTGCAAGGCGGTCGCTGTCATGGACCGTTGCGAGAGCTATAACGGGAACAGCGGGCCCCTGGGCAGCGAAGTGACGTCGGGACTGTTCCGGAACAGGGTTATGATTGAAGCTGTGAACTATATCTACGGCCTGGCAGGCCGGGATTTCACGACGGACCATGTGGAGGAGATTTTCGAGGAGCTCCGCGCTCTGACCGAGGACGGCAGGGCGGTGCGGCAGCACAGGTATATCGGCCTGAGAACGGCGGAGGAAAACTGATATGGGTGATTACAGATTAAAAACCATGCTGGGACGGCCGGAGCGCCTGGCACCGGGACACCGGATGTGCGCCGGGTGCGGCGCGACCATCGCGGTGCGCGCGGTACTCCGGGGACTCCATGAGGAAGATCATGCCGTTATCGGCAATGCGACGGGATGCCTGGAGGTATCCTCCTACATGTATCCGTACACCGCGTGGGAAGACAGCTATATCCACAATGCTTTCGAGAATGCGGGGGCGACCCTTTCCGGCGTCGAGACGGCATACCGTGCCCTCAGGAAGAGGGGAAGGCTTCCGGAAAACGAGCATTTCAAATTTATCACCTTCGGCGGGGACGGCGGAACCTACGACATCGGCTTCCAGTCCCTGAGCGGCGCCATGGAGCGGGGCCATGACATGGTCTATGTGTGCTACGACAACGGGGCGTACATGAATACGGGAATCCAGAGATCTTCCGCGACGCCGATGTTTGCGGATACCACCACGACGCCGGCGGGCAAACAGTCCAGCGGTAAGCCGCAGGCGAGGAAGGACCTGGCCTCCATCATCGCGGACCACAATGTGGCCTATGTGGCGCAGACGACGCTGACCGGGAATTTCAGGGACCTGCACCGCAAGGCGGAGACGGCCATCTACACAGAGGGCGCTTCTTTCCTGAACATCATGACCCCCTGCCCGAGAGGATGGCGGTATGAGACGGCGGATATCATGGAGATCTGCCGGCTGGCGGTGGAAACCTGCTACTGGCCGCTGTTTGAGGTGGACCACGGGACATGGACCCTGTCCTATGAGCCGAAGAAGAAGCTTCCCATCGAGGAGTTCCTGCGGCCGCAGGGGCGTTTCCGCCACCTGTTCCGCCCGGAGAACGAGCACCTGATCGGCCTGTTCCAGGAGGAAGTGGACCGGCGCTGGGAGGAACTGCTTTACAAGTGTGCGCGCTGATGATACGCGCCGGGGGTTAATATGACATTACTGAGCTATCAGGTATTCAAGACGGTAGCCGAATCCGGAAACTTTCACAAGGCGGCGGATGTGCTGGGGCTGACGCCCTCCGCCATCAGCCATACCATTTCCACTCTGGAGAAGGAGCTGGGCTTCAGTGTCCTGACCAGGGGAAAAGCCGGCGTATCCCTGACCAGCTACGGGCAGCACCTCCTGCCCTATGTCAACGCCGTGCTGAACAGCGATGAGAGCCTGCAGCAGGTCGTCGCGGAATTCAACGGCCTGAGAAGGGGCGTGGTCAAGGTCGGGTGTTTCTCCAGCGTGTGCACGAACTGGATGCCGGAGGTTATCAAGTCTTTCCGGGAACTGTATCCGGAGATCCGGATAGAAGTGTTCCAGGGCACATATGATGATGTGAGATACTGGATAAAGAACGGGATCGTTGATTTCGGATTCCTTTCCACGAGCAGCGCGGGGGACCTGAAGATTGAGCCCTTTTACAGGGATCCCCTCCTCTGCATTGTCCCCAGGGAATTTGCGCAGGAGCGGGAGAGCGACTGCATTACGGCCCGGGAGATGGCAAAAATGCAGTTCGTGGTGCAGAGAAAATCAACGGACGCGGATGTTTCCAATTACATGAAGGCCAATCACCTGGACATCCAGACCAATTACCACGTGGTAGACGACCTTTCCACCGTGGTCATGGTGGCCAACGGGTTCGGCATCTGCCTGATGCCGGAGCTGGTAATGAATGATATCCCCTATGATGTGGTGCGTTACCGCATCGAGCCGGAAGCATTCCGCGTGATAGGGCTTGCCGTCCTGAATCCGCAGTTCATGGCGCCGGCGGTCCGGACGCTGTACCGTCATATCATAGACAGGTACCGCAATCTGTAAAATCAAATATCACAGCTGTGAAAAAACGTGTGATAAATCCGGTTGATTTTGCGGAAGGAATGGTATAGAATAGCGTTGAATGAATATTCAAATCAAACAATTATTTCAAGGATGTATCATCGGAACGACGATGCAGAACATAATCACTGACACAGCGGGACGGTCCGGCAGACAGGAAGGATGGGCGTCCCGGCAGGGGCTGACGCGCGCAGGCGCGGCAGCCTCTCGCGTTTTTCAGGGGAAATTTTCGCGGATGAGCTGCGGGATGCAGAAAAAAGATGCAACTTTTCCGAAAATGTCGTATGATAATCGCAGGCGGATTCTGCCGGCGGCATGCCGGGAAAGGCTGAGGGTGGAAAATGGAAAAAGATAAAGAAAAAATGACATCAAGAAAATCTCAGAATGACCAGGGAACAGGGATTTCTGCTGTTTTGTCCTGCGTTTACGCGGCACTTTCGGTCATTCTTCTCTTCAAAGTACCGCTTGCGTCTCTCCTTCTGGGTATCGGCGCGATAGTGGCGGGAATACTCGGCAGGAAAACGCCGAAAAAAGGGCTGGCGACAATCGGGCTCGCGGCCGGGGCGGCCGTGACCCTGTTTATCGTGATCGGCATATTTATCGCGCTCGGATCGCCTGCCTGACGGTAAAAAAAGAAATAAATGTGTACTTTTTGTAAGAAGATTTTCAGAGAAAACACAGACACTTTCTGCCGAAAAGAGTTATGATTATGCATGTGAAAACAAGCGAATCACAACCTTGGAGGTAGGTATTATGAAGATGAATCGAATCAAGGCAGCGGCTCTGTCATTATTCACTATAGCAGCTCTCTGCACAACCAGCATGACCGCTTTCGCGGCGACGAACAAGTCGGAGAAGGAAAAGATTAAGACAGTACATGTTGAGCTGTCCATTCCGGAGATGACCACCGGAGATGACGTTCCGGATGATGCATCCGATATCATTACCATTCTTACCGAAGGTGTTGAGATCGATGAGGCGGAATACACAAACATGGATTCCGAGTGGAATTACGGAGATACCCCGGAAATCAAGATCACTCTGGAAATCCCGGATTCCGACGCATATATTTTCGCATCCGGACTGAAGGTGAAGGTTGACAAGAAGGACGGAAAGTATTCCTCCATCTCCATCAGCAAGACCGGCAGCTACAAGGCAAAAATCACCATCAAGCTGAAGAAGGTGGGCGGCGAGCTGGATACCCCCGACGAGCTTGAATGGCAGGACAATTACACTGCCACCTGGGAGCCTGTGGATTACGCGACCAGCTATTCCGTAAAGCTTTACAGGAACGGGTCCTCCGCAGCTACGGTAACCACCGTGAACTGCAACTTCAATTTCTGGGAAGTCATGAACCGCAAGGGTGACTATACATTCAAGGTCAAGGCTATCGCGGGCACAAAGAGCGACAACAGCGAGTGGTCCGATGAGTCCGACGAGAAGTATATCGATGACTATAACAAGTCCAACGGTTCCGGAACAATCTCCGTAACGAATGTAACCACTCCCGACGGTTCCAACAACACCGGGAACAACACCAGCTACAACAACAACGGTCCTTCCACCAACAACGGAGGTTCTTCCTCTGCCAGCACCGGTTCCTACGGATGGAAGTCAGACAGCAACGGCTGGTATTACATCTATAACGGCTCTGTCCTCAAGGGCAGCTGGCTGAAGGATACCGACGGAAAGTGGTATTACATGGACAACACCGGATACATGCACACCGGATGGCTGCATGATTCCGACAACAGATGGTATTACATGAATCCGAACGCGGGCGGCCCGAAGGGCTCCATGGTAACCGGACTCTTCACCATCAACGGCAACCTCTATTACTTCAGCACTGTTACCGGCGGCCCGCTGGGCGCCATGGTAACCGGAAACCAGACTGTCGACGGCGTGAAGTATTACTTCGACCCGGTGACCGGCGTAGGTACAAGACAGTAACTGCAGAACATTTTTACCGGCATCCCCTCTGCGGGATGCCGGTTTTTTGCGCTCAGAAGGATGACGAACCCGGGAGGAATATTGTATAATAGGGCTGTTAATAAATAAAGAAAACTGGGAGACTGTCCCGGAAAACGGAGGGATGAAAATGGTAAAACATGTAATTCTCTGGCAGCTGAAAGAGGAATTTACAGAGGAGCAGAAGAAGGAGATACGGCAGGGAGTAAAGGAAGGGCTTGAAGGCCTGACAGGCAAGATTCCGGGACTTCTGGAAACGCATGTCCAGACGGAGATGCTGCCCACCTCCACGGCGGATATCATGCTGGAATCCACATTTTCCGATTTCGAGGCGCTGAAGAACTATAGAAATCATCCGGAACATGTAAAGGTTGCCGACACAAAGGTACGGCCGTTCACCCGCACCAGGAGCTGCCTTGATTTTGAGATCTGAGCTGAGGAAGGCGGCCCTGGCGTCAGTCCTGTGCCTGGGCCTGGCGGCATGCTCCGGTTCCCCGGCGCCTGAGACCGCGGGAGCGCCGGAAGAGACCGCTGCGGAAACAGCAGCGGCGGCTGAGGACGGGGCGGAAGCGGAAGAGGAGACATATGCCCGGGTTCGCGTCTGTATCGTCTGTCCGGGAAACCTGGGCGACGGATCCATAAACGATTCCTG
>ONXW01000414.1 GCA_900321915.1 uncultured Eubacteriales bacterium | reverse complement strand
GGCTCCGGGAGAGGGAAGCATGAGCGGGCAGGAGCTCCTGGAATACGCGGCGCTCGCGGAGAGCGCCTCCACCCATCCCATCAGTGAGTGTCTCCGCCGGGCCTGCGGCGTGCAGCCGGATCTCGGCCGGGTGAAGGATATCACGGAGACAGGAGGCCACGGGGTGACGGCCCTTGTGGACGGAAAGAAGGTGGCTGCCGGAAACCGGAAGATGATGGATAAACTTGGAATTGCGTGCGGACGCGGGCCGGAGGAAGACGGAACGATGGTTTATGTTGCCGTGGACGGCCGGTACGCGGGATGCATCCGCATCGCGGATTCCCTGAAGGAGAGCTCCGCGGAAGCCATGGCCGCCCTTCGCAGGATCGGGGTAAAAAAGCTGGTAATGCTGACCGGGGATAATCATGCCGCCGCGGACCGAATCGGACAGTCCCTTGGAATGGACAGTGTCCTGAGTGAACTCCTTCCCGGAGATAAGGTAGAAAAAGTGGAAGCGCTTCTTTCGGAGATGCCCGGAAAAGAAAAACTCGCTTTTGCGGGCGACGGCATCAACGACGCGCCGGTACTGGGCCGGGCGGACGTGGGCATCGCCATGGGCGCCATGGGTTCCGATGCGGCCATCGAGGCAGCTGATATCGTGCTCATGCACGATGACCCGATGCAGATCATGACAGCCATCCGCATCGCGAAAAAATGTATGCGGATTGTCTATGAGAATATCGTTTTCGCCATAGGAGTAAAGCTTCTCTGCCTCCTGCTGGGTGCCCTGGGCATTGCCAACATGTGGCTCGCCATCTTTGCGGATGTGGGCGTGCTGGTTCTCGCCGTGCTCAACGCCATCCGGGCCCTGCGGGTGTGAGATGCTGCTGAATCCGCGGAGGATACAAAAACCCGGCTGCCGCGGCAGCCGGGTTTTAATTATTGATTCAATCAGTTCCCGTGGAACTCGTTGATAAGCGCCTGCTTTACATCCCAGAGCTTTTTGGAGAGGTCGACGTGCACTTCCTGCGGGTTGACAAGACGCTTCGACTCATCCCAGAGGGTGTCCTGCTCACGCGCGCAGTAGTCGCGGATATCCATGACCTTCGGAGTCTTGTAGACGCATTCGCCGTTTTTGAAGACGGGAACCATCATCTCGCGCAGGGTGTAAGTGCCGGGCGCGAGTTTTGTCTTCTTCCAGGTTTCCTGCGGGTCGAAGAGGGTGAGCGGGTCGTTCTCGGTGTACTTTTCATCGGCAAAGCAGATGAGATCGGCGATAATCTTGTGATTCATCTTGTCATAGACGCGGTAAATGGTCTTGTTGCCGGGGTTGGTGATCTTCTCGGTATTCTCGGACAGCTTGATCTTCGGGATGAATTCCCCTGTCTTCTCGTCCAGGACCGCGGCCAGCTTGTACACGCCGCCGAAGGACGGGCAGTCCTTGGAGGTGATAAGGTTTGTGCCGACGCCCCAGGAGGTGATGGTCGCGCCCTGCATCTTCAGGGAGTTGATGAGGTACTCGTCCAGATCGTTGGAAGCGGAGATAATGGCATCCTCAAAGCCCGCTTCATCCAGCATCTTTCTCGCTTTCTTGGAGAGATAGGCAAGGTCGCCGGAATCCAGGCGGATTCCGTAGGAGGAAAGCGGGATGCCCTGGGCCCTCATTTCCTTGAACACCTTGATGGCATTCGGCACGCCGGAATCCAGGGTATCGTAGGTATCCACCAGAAGGATGCATGCGTTCGGGTACATCCGCGCATACTCGCGGAAGGCGGTGAGCTCGTCCGGGAAACTCATGATCCAGCTGTGGGCGTGGGTTCCCTTGACGGGCACGTCAAACATCTTGCCGGTCAGCACGTTGGATGTGCCGATGCAGCCTGCGATCATGGCGGCGCGGGCGCCGTAGATGCCTGCGTCCGGTCCCTGCGCGCGGCGGAGTCCGAATTCCATGATTCCGTCGCCCTGGGCCGCATGGACAATGCGGGCTGTCTTTGTCGCGATAAGGCTCTGGTGGTTCAGGATGTTCAGGACGGCGGTCTCCACAAGCTGTGCCTGCATGATCGGGGCGATCACCTTAAGCATCGGCTCTCTCGGGAACATCACGCTTCCTTCCGGGATAGCGTAGATGTCGCCGGTGAAACGGAAATCCCGGAGGCTGTCGGTAAAGCTCTTCTGGAAAATGCCGAGGTTTTCCAGGTATTCCACATCTCCCTCCGAGAAATGCAGATTCTTGATATAGTCAATGACCTGGTCAAGACCGGCTGCGATGGCAAAACCGTTGCCGTGCGGGTTGGTGCGGAAAAAAGCGTCGAAGACAACGGTGCTGTTGGCGTGGGGGATCTCGTGATATCCCTGCATCATCGTCAGCTCATAGAGGTCTGTAAGCAGGGTCAGATTTCTGGCTTCCATAGTATTCTCCTTTGCAAAGCATGGGTAAAAGCATGCATGTATCCCTGTTATTATACCAATTGATGAAAAAAAGTACAATTAAATGATACGGAATTCATGATAAAAAAGAGGCTGCGCTGTGGGCAGGGAGAAGAAAAGAGTGAAACAGTTGACAATCCGGCATGTTCAATTTATAATATTGCGAGTAAAAACACTGATGGAGACAGTAGCGCCGGAAATTGCCACAGAGAGGCGGGGATGGTGGAAGCCCGCCGCACAGGACCGGATGCGAACATCACTCCGGAGTTTCGGGCTGAAATCCCCTGAGAGTAAGCTTCGACGGTCACCTCCGTTATCGGGTGCGCTTATAGTGATCTGTAGGCAGTAATAGGTGGTATAGCAAGAACTCTTGTCCTGTTGCGGGATAAGAGTTTCTTTTTATTCACAAGGAGGAGCTGTATGTACGACAAAGTTTCCGCGAACAGGAATTACGTGGAAGAAGAGAAGAAGACCGTAAAATTCTGGAAAGAGAACAGGATTTTCGAGAAGAGCATCGAGCAGCGCAAAGATGATCCCATCTACATGTTCTACGACGGGCCGCCGACCGCAAACGGGAAGCCCCATATCGGACATGTGCTGACCCGCGTCATCAAGGACATGCTGCCCCGCTATCAGTCCATGAAGGGGAAGCGGGTCCTGCGGAAAGCGGGATGGGATACCCATGGGCTCCCTGTGGAGCTTGAGGTGGAGAAGGCCGTGGGCATCAACGGCAAGGAACAGATCGAGGAGTACGGCATCGAGCCCTTCATCAAGAAGTGCCGTGAGTCCGTCTGGAAGTACAAAGGCATGTGGGAGG
>ONXW01000416.1 GCA_900321915.1 uncultured Eubacteriales bacterium | reverse complement strand
ATGGTGCTCCGGAACATGATACAGAACCGCGGCGCCTTTTATACCGCGGCAAACGGTGAGGAGCTGAAGGAGTCCTTCGAGGATATGGTCCTGGCCTCCCGGGTGACTCACGCGGCTATATCCGACGAACTCAGTGAATACGCGGAGATATACGGGGAACAGCCGGACTATCGGGTGACCATGAAAAAAGAAGGGGAGGAGGAGATTGTCCTGTGGGAAAACGGGGCGCTTACAGAAGCGGCAGCCGGGAAGCTTGCGGGTGTCGTGACAGACGGGAAAAAGAGTGTCCTGGCGGAATTTGAGCCGGACTATGTGCTGGAGGAGGACTACGTGTACACGCTTTCCTTTAATATTAAAACCACCGCGCACGCCTATGAACTGTTCGCGGACCGGATATCCGCGGGTCAGGACGGCTACGGCGGTGTGACGGGGGACAGCTCCCCCGCCCATGAGAGGGAGACCGATTACGGGGACAATGCCACCAGCACCGGGAGGCCGGGGTTTCATTCAGACGAGGAGGCCCTGTTCTCCTACAGTGTGAAGGGGCGCCTCTACGGGGACCCCTACCTGCACCCGGTAGTGCAGGTTTCCGTAAACACGCTGGAGATCCGGAAGGTGGACGGGCAGGATGAAACAAAGATGCTTTCCGGCGCGGCATTTGACCTTTACCGGCGGGTCGGGGGAGCTCCGGAGGGGGAAACGGAGGGAATTGCCCTGCCCGGCGCGCCGCCCGGGGAGCGTTATGTGAAGGTTAACCGGGAACCTCTGGTGACAGGGGAGGACGGTACGGCCGTACTGGCCGGCCTGGTTCCCGGCACCTACCGGATCTGGGAGACGGAGGCCCCGGAGGGCTACCGGCTTCCGGGAACGACATGGCAGGTGATTCTGGGACGTCACCGGCCGGAGGAAGAGGAAGAGAGCGCGCTGGTCACGGTAAGCCCTGGGGAGACGGACAGGACGGTCCTGCTGGTCCGGAATATCGGCAAGGCGGTACTTCCGGCCGCGGGCGGACCGGGAAGCGGGATGTTTTTCCTGGCGGGACTCGGCGCGGCGGCAGCCGGCGCGGCTCTGAGGAAGTTTCACGCATAAACAAAAAGGAGGAGAAGGTCTATGAGAATGAAAAAACTCTGGGGAATCATTTTGACGGCGGCGATGGTGCTGGGGAGCACTTCCGGCGCAATGGCGGACAGCACGGCGGAGCATGTCATCACCATCGAGAATGAAAAGGACGGTCACGTGTATGAGGCGTTCCAGGTGTTTTCCGGCGACTGGTCGACGGAAGGCAGCGGGACGGATGAGAAGGACATCCTCGCCAATGTGGCGTGGGGCAGCGGTGTGGACGGAGCAGCGCTTCTGGCGGAGCTGAAGACCGACGATGTGCTGGGGGAGCTTTTTGCCGAGGCGGGAAGCGCCGCGGATGCCGCCCTCTGCCTGGAGGCGGCGGGAAAGACAGCCTCCGGCGACAGGATGCTGGACCGCTTTGCCGAGCTTGCCTGGAAACACCATACAGAGACGGCGGCGGGGAGATCGACGGAGAATTCCTCCCCGTACCGGATCACCGTCACCGGCGACGGGTATTACCTGATAAAGGATAAAGACCCGGCATCCGGGAACTGGCCGGAAGGGGACGCCGCCTCCCGGTACATGCTCCAGGTGGTGGGAAATGTCACGGTGACGGCCAAGGCGGATGCGCCCACGCTGGAAAAGAAGATTCTGGAAGCCGCCGGGGGAAAGGACAGCGAGGTTGACGCAAACCGCGCCGGAATCGGGGATACCGTGCGGTATCAGCTGAAATCCGGGGTGCCGGCCATGGACGGGTATGAGAAGTACTTCTTCATCGTCCATGATACGCTATCTGCGGGGCTGACCTTTGACAAAACCAGCGTGAGGATTTCCATTGGCGGAAACACTGTCGGGACATCGGATTATGAGGTTGTGACGGAAAACACGGAGGACGGCTGCACCTTTGAGATAGTCTTCAGGGATTTCCTGAACAGACACCGCGAAGATGCCGGGAAGGAGATTCTCATCACTTACAGCGCCGTCGTCAACGAGCACGCGAAGATCGGCGCGGCGGGAAATGAGAACGAGGCACAGCTGGAGTATTCCAACAACCCCAATGTGACGCCGCAGGGAACCGACAGGCCTTCAGATCAGGATAATGTGACCGGGAAGACGCCGAAAGACCTGGTCCTGACCTATGTCTCCGGGATCAGGCTTACCAAGGTGGACGGCGCGGACAGCACGAAGAAGCTGACCGGGGCACAGTTTACGCTGACCGGGACCAGCCTGAACAGGGTCATTGTGAGCACCTCCTTTGCGGAGGCCGCGGACGGCACCTGGTACAGACTGAAGGACGGGACCTATACGGAAGAAGCCCCCGTGGAAGGGAAGACAGCTGACCTCTATGAGGATACCGAAAAGAAGTACGGGAAGGTCACGGATACCATACGGGATACGTCAGAGGTGACGGCAACCGGCATCGTTGATGACAGCGGTGTCCTGACGTTCCGGGGCCTGGGAGCGGGAACATATGAGATCAGGGAGATCCTTGCCCCCACCGGCTATAACCTCCTGAAGGATCCCATCAAGGTTACCCTGGCGGCGCAGTTGCCGGAGGAAGTCTCCGCGAAAACCGATGAGGCAGTCTGGAAGTACACACTGGAAGAGGGAAAGACAGAGGCGGAGATCCTTGCGGACGGAACGCCGGCAGAGCAGGGGATTGCGGCCCTGGAGGTGAAGAATGAAAAAGGCGCCATCCT
>ONXW01000418.1 GCA_900321915.1 uncultured Eubacteriales bacterium | reverse complement strand
TCCCGGACCTGCAGCACCAGTCCCGCCATGCCGTAGACGCCGGCATCGCCGCTGCAGATCATGGCTGTCACTTTCCCTTCCGCCGCCTTCATGAGCGCCAGCTCGCAGCGTTCCCGCTCCCTGCGCATGGGCGTTGTGATAAACTCTGCCCCTGGATAATCCTCCCGCACCAGGTCCGCGTAGACCGTATAGCCGGCAATCACCTCCGCCTTCCGGAGAATGGTATCTGCCTGGATTGTCCGCATCTCCCTGTTTCCGGGCCCTATGCCGACAACGTAAATAATAGGTTCGTTCATCGTGATTTCTCCGTCAGAAATGCAGCACGCGACGGGTGCCCCGCACACCGCCGACAGCCGCTATGGCAGCCGTGACACCGCTTTTTGCCTTTTTGGGCAGGATAAGCAGGTCTTCCCCCTCTTCCCCGCACGGAAAGCAGTCCTTAAGTCCCAGGACCGCCGCCCGCTCGCAGACATTTCCCGTACCCGTGACCCCGCGCACAAAGTCAGAGTCCTCAAAGGTCCCGGGAAGCTCTTCCAGCTGTCCGGCGGAATAGGTGAGCAGGGGCAGGTTCCATTCGCTGCAGAGAGACCGCAGGGCTTTCTCATCCTTTTTCATGTCAATTGTCGCGATGCCGGCCAGTTCCAGGAAGCTCAGCCCGGCTTCCCGCAGCGCGGTTTGGGCAAATCTTTTCACTGCCTCCGGATCCGCATCCCTCCGGCATCCCAATCCCAGGACAGCGCGCTGCGCGGCCAGGACCAGCAGTGTTTCCTCTCTTGGACAGCCTTCCTCCCCGGAAGGGGATTCCCGGTCCTTTTCCGCCTTCTGCAGCATGGCGCGGCCCCGCGCCCCTGTCCCGTCCGCTATGACAATATTGTATTTCTGCGGTTCGTCCGGAGAAAGCTCCGGAGGCATCTCCCCCGTTACGGCCAGCTCACTGAAAAAGCCCGCGCGCTCCCCCCGGAGCACCGCCGCGGAGATATTTTTCGCCGCTTTCATGTCCAGGATGGTCAGCCGGTTCTTTTTCGCGAACATGTCCACGGCAAAGGCATTTCTCAGGTCTGTCGCCGTGGTAATGACGGGTACGGCGTCCAGTATCTCGGCACAGCGCTCTGCCAGGGCATTGGCCCCGCCCAGATGGCCGGACAAAAGAGGAATGACAAAGCGGCCCGCCTCGTCGGCGCACAGCACCGCGGGGTCTGTCTGCTTGCTCCGCACCCAGGGAGCGACGGCGCGCACGGCTATCCCGGCAGCGCCGGTAAAGATTAATGCGTCCGCCTCATAGAAATACTTTTCCGTGTATCTGCGCAGGGACACATTCAGCTCCGAAAAAACATCGGTCTCCGCCTGATATCCCGCAAGGGCAAGCCCCTCCCTCAGGCGCTCCGCCGTCACGCGGCCCCGGTCCGTAAAGCTTATAATCCGAATTCCTGCCATCAGCCGCCGGTTCCTTTCCTGTTTCCTATACGGTATTCTGTCGTGAAGGAAGGATCGTACAGCTTAGAGCGGAGGTATCCCTTCTGGGAGACCGCGTCCCCGACGATGATCAGGGCGATATTCCTTATCCCTTCCTTCTCCGCCGTCTCCGCCAGCGTTTCCAGTGTGCAGACCGCCGTCTTCTCCTCCGGCCAGCTGGCCTTGTAAACGAGCGCCGCCGGCGTGTCAGGCCTGTATCCGCCTTCGATGAGCTCCCTCGATACTTTTTCGGTCATCCCCGCGCTCAGGAACAGCACCATGGTGGATCCGTGCGCGGCAAGAGCCCTGAGCTTTTCTTTTTCCGGAACCGCCGTCCTTCCCTCGGCCCTGGTGATGATCACGGTCTGGGAGATGCCCGGCAGGGTATACACCAGGTCAAGCGCCGCTGCTCCCGCGGAAAAAGCGCTGACGCCGGGGCACACCTCATAGGGGATGCCCATCTCGTCCAGGAGGTCCATCTGCTCCCGCATGGCGGAGTATATGGCCGGATCCCCCGTGTGGAGGCGCACGGTCATTCCGCCGCGCTCTTCTGTCTCCCGGATAGCCGCCATCACCTCTTCCAGCGTCATCTCCGCGCTGTTGAAGATATCGCAGCCTTCTTTCCGGAGTTTGAGGAGCTCCGGGTTTACCAGAGATCCCGCGTAGATAATCCTGTCCGCGGTTTTCAGGAGCTTCGCGCCGCGAATTGTTATCAGGTCCGTCGCGCCGGGTCCCGCACCGACAAAATATACCATTCTACTGTTCCTCCTTCAGTTCCCGGGCAAGCGCTGCCGCCCCGGGGGTCTGTCCCATCGCGCCGCTCCCCGTGAAAACAATCGCTTCCGTATGGATGCCGTACGCATTTTCCAGCACGTTCACAATACGTCCGGCCGCCGTATTAAGGGTCTTTTCCAGGATTCCCTTCTCTTTCAGGAATTCCGCAGCCTCCTCCGTGGTGTTCATGGAAAGAATCTTTTCCCGCGTTTCTTCATCGGCGCCGGCTTCCCCTGCGCAGTCCGCCGTGAGCTCCATCCGATGATCGCCGTACTTCGAGTGTGTATTCAGTATCCCGCCGGAGACCTTTATGAGCTTTCCCATATGCCCCGCGAACAGGACTCTCCCGATCCCTTCCTCCCGGAGCATGCGGAAGGTTTCCCCCACATAATTGCTGCAGGTGACGAATTGCCCGGCCTCCAGGCCGAATTCTCTTTTCAGGAATGCTTCTCCGTAATTGCCGGGGGCCACGGCAAGCTTTCTTTTCCCACCGGCGCATTTTACCCGGATATCCAGTCGGATCGTCTCAAGGAGGGCTTCTTCGCTCATGGGGCGGACAATGCCTGTAGTCCCCAGGACAGAGAGCCCGCCTTCGATGCCGAGTCTTGGATTGAAGGTCTTTTTCGCCAGCTCTTCCCCGCCGGGAAT
>ONXW01000423.1 GCA_900321915.1 uncultured Eubacteriales bacterium | reverse complement strand
GGAATTCTGCAGCACAAACCCGGTTTTCTTCCGGATCTGCGCCAGGTTTTCGCGGGAGACCCTGAGGCCGTCCACCAGGATTTCCCCCTCCCCGGACAAAAGTCCCAGCAGCAGCTTCATCACGGTAGACTTTCCCGCGCCGTTGGCGCCGATGAGGCCCACCGCCTCCCCGTCCGATATATGAAATGACAGGTCCTTCAGGACCGGTTTCCCCTTTTCATAGGAAAATGACACATTCCGGAATTCTAGCATCTTATTTACCTTATTACCGCGCTTCCCAGAAGCTCGGCCGCATTCACGCAGCGCAGCGCCGCAAAAAGCAGGACGCTGAGCCCCAGGTACAGGGCGTCCTTTGCGCCGAAGGGCTGTTCCGCGGCATAGTGGAAATGGTGATGATACCCCCTGAGGAGCATGCTGGAATAGAGATCCTGGGCCCGGTCCATGCTCCGGAGCAGGAGCTGTCCCAGAAAGGACCCCCAGGCGGAGATGTGGATCCCTTTCTGCCCCGGCGCCCGCAGCATGTAGGCGTCTGTCATGACCGCCAGCTCCCCGGTCATGACTCCCACATACCGGTAGGTAAGCAGGAGAAGGGTCACCATCGTCTTCGGCACATGCATTTTCCGCAGGGACGCGCACAGGCTGTCAAAAGGCGTCGTCGCCACCAGAAGAAACGATGCCATCAGGCAGAGCACGCCCTTGAGCATCAGGGTCGCCATGCTGATGACACCGCCGGATACGGCAAATCCCCCCACCCGGAAAAGGACCTGCCGGTCAAAAACCGGATTGAACAGGCCCACCGCCAGGACCAGCGGCAGTACCATGCGCAGCCTGTAAAAACAGGTCCGCACGGGAATTCCGCTGATCTGGTACAGGAGCACCGGCCAGAGCAGGAAGGGGATAAGGCCGCTCAGATTGTATTTGTCAAATGACAGGACCACCGCGATAAAAGCGATGGTGCTTAATAGCTTCGCGCCCGCATTCAGGCGGTGGACAGGCGACGACAGCTGCGCCAGCTCGTCCATTTGCCCCAGCTCGGCCAGGGCCTGTTCCATCCTGTTCATGTTCCTGCCTGTTTATTCCGGAAAAACCCGCCGCCCATGCAGATCAGGACGGCCGCCCCGGCCACCATGACACAGCCGACGATACCGGACACGCTGGTGCCGACGGGGCTCTCACTGTCCGGAAACGCGTAATCCGGAAGGAAAGATGTGGCTTCCTGGATGCTGCCGGCAGTGTCCGCCGCCTGGCTGGAAATGCCGAACTCTTCCTCATCCAGGCCCATGTTCCGGGCATAGCCCGCATCCTCATTCCCGAAGAGGGCCCACTCCAGGCCGTCCGGGTTGGAGCTGGCAAGAAGGCTCAGGCCGCCGCCCACCACGAGGGCTGTCGCGGCGAGGACCGCGATGGTGGTCCGGAGGGAATATTTCCCCCGGATTGCCTCACCGTCCGCATCAACGCACTGGAGGAGCTCCGGCCTGGATTCCAGCACAAAGCACAGCACCGCGGAGGTAATCAGGCCCTCGACGATGCCGATGGCCAGATGGATGGGCTGCATCAGCGCCATGAAGGCCCCGAACGGCAGGTCCGTGATGCCGGAGAGGCTGGTCTCAAGCACGACGGAAAATGCCCCCAGCTGCAGTGTGACGACGCAGCCGAGAATCGAAGCCAGGATGACGCGCATCCGCACCGCTGATTTCCCTTCGCCGAAGAGCCTGCTCTGTACGATGGGCCGCCAGATCAGGTAATATCCGACAAAGCAGCCGTAAAAGGCCATGTTCCATATATTCGCGCCCAGCGCCATCAGTCCGCCGTAGGCGAAAAACAGGCACTGGATCGCGAGAATCACAATCATTGACAGAAATCCCGCCTGGGGCCCCAGAAGGGCGGAGAGCAGCATGCCGCCGCACATGTGCCCGGAAGATCCGGTTCCGGGAATGGTATAGTTTATCATCTGTCCGGCAAAGACCAGGGCAGCTGTCACAGCCATCGTCGGAAGCTTCTGCGGTTCATCGTCATTTTTCAGTTTCCGAAGGGAGATGCCGGCGGCGGTTCCGGAAGCGGCGTACATGGCCGCGGCAACCGCGGGCGCCAGCAGAGCGTCAGCCAT
>ONXW01000424.1 GCA_900321915.1 uncultured Eubacteriales bacterium | reverse complement strand
TCCCTGTCCAGGCGGCCGATCAGGTGCATCTCGCGGGACGTCCCTTCCCAGCCCATGAGGCAGGCCGCGTGGTTTGCGAGACTGTCCCGGAAATGACCGAAGGAGGGGTGGCAGACCATCCCCTCCGGTTTATACACGACAATAAGATCTTCATCTTCATAAAGTACCGGAATCTGTACCGGTGTTTCGGGCGCAAGCCACACGGCGCCGGATTCTCCCGGGTCTTCCACGGAAAGGCGGAGCCTGTCCCCCGCCTGCAGAAGGGCTGTCGTCCTTCTACGCTCCCCGTTCAGGAAAATCCCGTCCTCCCGGTATTTCATGCGGGAGATCAGGCGCTCCGACAGGTGAAGCTCCCGCTCCAGGAACTCTCGGACCGTTTTCCCTTCATAAGAAGGGCCGACATCCAGTTCCAGGTACTTTCGTTCTCTTATTTCTCTCACAGTGCAAATACTTCCGCGCCTGCTGCTTTCAGCGCTTTCTCCAGCTGCGGCACCAGGGCGCCCACAGCGATCATCTTCAGGATATCTCCCGGAATAAAGGGGAGCATGCACAATACCATGGCCTGCTCCAGAGTGTTCCCCGTCACGTGCATGAACCAGGAAAGCCCGATCGCGTAGAGCGCGGCATTCCCAAGAAGCATGGCCGCCGCCATGACGGCATACTTCACGGCCCCCGTGCGGAATCTCCCCCAGCGCCAGTAGATCAGGCCGCAGATGGCGGCCAGGACCGGGTATCCCATGAGAAAACCGCCGGACGGTCCCGCAATCCTGCCCAGTCCCCCGGACAGCCCGGCAAAAACCGGAAGGCCGAAGGCGCCGAGAAGCAGGTAAACCAGTTCGCTTATGGCGCCGAGCTTCGCCCCCAGAAGAAGCCCCGCCAGCATGACACTCACCTGCTGCAGCGTGATGGGAACCCCGCCGGGAAGCGGGATGGAGATGGGCGCCACGGCACAGGTCAGCGCCGCGAACATGGCACACATCACAATGTTTTTTGTGGAAATCTTCATGACATCCTCCCCTTTTCATAACAACCGGCATGCAGGATCCCTCCATCCTGTGCCGTCTGAGTGGATGATATCACGGATGCGGTTATATGTCAACCTGATCCAAAATTTCGGTTAACATTTAACCCGGGACGGAAAACTGTGGTATGATAGAGCAGGCATGACTGTGCCGGAAGGAGTATCCCATGCGCTATTACATTGCAGACTGCCATTTTTTCCACGAAAGGCTGAATACCGTGATGGACTGCCGGGGGTTTACCGATGTGGAAGCCTCCAACGAATATATGATCCGCCGCTGGAACGAGAAGGTCCGTCCCCGGGATGAGGTTGTCATCCTGGGCGATTTTTCCTGGGGGAACGCCGCAGAGACCAATTCCGTCCTGGACCGCCTGAACGGCATCCTGTACCTCGTTTCCGGGAACCACGATCTGTTCGGGGAAGCCCGGGACTTTAAGGCCTCCCGCTTCAAGTGGATCCGCCCCTACGCGGAGATGCACGACAACGGCAGGAAGGTTATCCTCTGCCACTACCCAATCCTCTGCTATAACGGCCAGTACCGTCTGGATGAGAACGGGAACCCCCACGTCTGGATGCTCTACGGCCACGTCCACGACACACAGGACGAGCGGCTCCTGGAATACTTCCGGGAGATTACCCGGGCATCCCGCATTACCTACCGGAACGGAGAAAGCCGTTCTATTCCCTCCAATATGATCAACTGCTTCTGCATGTATTCGGACTATACGCCTCTCTCCCTTGACGAGTGGATCGCCTGCGATAAAAAGCGGCGTGAAGAACGCAGGGGCATCCTCCCCGCCGCTCTCGCCGGGCTCGATATCCCGAATCTCCCCTCCCCCTTCTGAGGGGAAAACTGTCAGATATGCCTGAAAAAACGCCGATCTGTAAACCGATCGGCGTTTTTCTTTACGAATTCTTTTCTTGATTTTCTCTTAAATGCTACTAGAATAGACAATCGGGCGTCTTTTTCCTTCGGCGCCGTTTTTTGCGGGGTCCGCCATAAAAAGGGAACCCTGACATTTTACAGAAAGAAGCATGCATCAC
>ONXW01000426.1 GCA_900321915.1 uncultured Eubacteriales bacterium | reverse complement strand
GATCCTGCAAAAGGATGCGGATTCCCTTTTCAGACTCCGCCGCCTGCCACAGAAATGGATCCTGTTCCCGGTCAATCCTCTCCCGGATGAAATGATAATCATTCCGCAGATCAAAGTAATCCAGCCACAAGCTTTCATACTCTTCTTCCGTGCAGCCGAAATCAAAGCGGTTATCCCCAAGCGCTGTAATATACAGGCAGGACTTGCCCGCTATGATCCGATATGTATACTCATCTGTTTTTGTCCAGCGGAAGCATTGCCCGCTATCCGCAATTTTGTCCAAATCAAAGTCATCCGTAACCTGTATGGTCATTCCTGCCGCACCTGCTTATCCGTACAATGTTTATACACTACGTATTATCTCTCATTATTCATCACAGTACAACAAAAAAGCGGAATAATCAGTCTTGCTTTCAAGACCTGTCATTCCGCTTCTTGTTTTCGCTAAGTACCGATATCTGCAGAGGTTTCCTTCAGAAATATATGCACTATAAATGCTTAATGCGACAGCCCCTCGTTTAAAAGTTCTCCAGGCTCACGTATTCAATTCCTATTCCGTTCTCGGCGACCATCGGCTGCACCGCAGCAAGAGATATTTCATAGGAATAGGCCGCTTTCAATTCGATTGCCTGTTCTCCGTTATCGGTCAGAATTCCATATGATCCGTTCTTTCCAAAAACAAATTCTTCTCCGTACCAGTCCTGGCCGGTTCCGACCCGGATCGTATAGGTCCCGCCCGACAGCATCGTTTTAACCTGTCCGGAACCTCCCAGGAATAAGGTCCTTGCCAGAATCTGATCTGCCGTATAGATTTTTATATACCTGGCAGCGTCAGTTTCGTTTCCGTATGTGAATACCAGCTGCGTTTCGGATCGGTCTATGTCCGGATTTTTATAGAGCTCGCCGTTTTCAGGCCAGTCCAGTTTTTCCGCTGTTATCTGTTCCTCCTCATTCCCTTCCCAGGCTTCAAATCTTATCGTTTCAGACGCGGTATCTGTCACATACTGCCGGGCCAGGCTGTCTTCCGGCGCATGCAGGATGATAGGCGTCGTACTGTATCTCCGGCTGATCGACTCAGGTTCCAGGGCCGTTTCAGGATTAGGAATATAGACATGAAGCACCAGGCCATTGTCCGCCGCACAGATCGCATCCTCATGGATGAAGCGCGTACTTTCCGGCAGCACAATGCTTTCTGCCGACGCATATTCATCCACAGCCTCCTTCAGGATGCCGGTGACCGGATATCCGCCGGCGGTCCCGGGGACCAACACCTCACTGTCCGACCCCAAATAGGCATACAAAGCCGCTTCTTCCCCGCATGTCAGAAATGTAAAATCACCCTCCGTGAGGTAATTCGTGGCCGGCGTGCCGGCAGGACTGTCGCATACAGTATAGACGTACCCGTTTTCCTGCGCCCACTGCAGCGCATAACTGCCTTCCGGTGCATATATCCCGGTATGGCGGTCAAGACCGGCATCAGACAGGCCCTGGGTCAGGGATGCCGGCAGATAACAGCAGGCCATTTTGTCGGTATAGATAAAAGCATTCTCTTCTATGACTTCAACGCCCTCGCTGAGTATGACACTTGCCAGATGATCACAGGCACCAAAAGACTCCTCTCCAATGACCTTCAGTCCTTTCGGAAGGACAAGGCGCTGAAGGGTGTCACAGTCATAAAAACTCCTCCCGGCAATTTCTGTCACCGGGCAGTCTTCCACCTGAGCCGGGATCTCCAGCTTTTCCGGTTCTCCCTCATATCCCTTCAGGAAACAGGTCTGCCCATCGGTCCCAAACACAAGGCAGGTGCCGTCTTCCAGCACATATCTGCACTCTTTCAGCAGCTGTGATCTGAGAATATTCCAGATCTCTTTTTCGGAAAACAGATCACCATTCAGGTCCCCGATCGTCCCGAAAGACTTGGCTGAGTTCCTCTGAAACCAGAAGCGGACAGCCTCGCCTGTTCCGAGATCGAGAATATAGCCTGAATAGTCTCTGTGAAAACTGGTTGTGGATATGACATATTCGTAACCGGATTCTGTCAGGACGCTGTCTATCACGATGGCATATTCCGCCTCCTCCAGGCGGGACGCACGCATAGCCGCCGGCAGGCGGGACAGAATATCGCCGTTTAACGTGTCTGTCCCGTTGATCACGATACATTTATGATCCCGCAGTTCTTCAGGAAACCCGTCAGTTTCCGTATATCCGTGTTCCTCCCAGTCTTCCGGAAGCAGTCCTTCCGTAAGACCGGGTGCAAGGCTAACCGAAAGGGAGACGTCCCAGTCGACGGCTT